>QIDL01000059.1 GCA_003228415.1 Gammaproteobacteria bacterium
CTGGCGCTCGGTGCGGAGACGGCTAAAAATGGCGCTCTGAAGGTGATCCCCGGTACTCACCAGGTGGAGCTCGACCGAGGTCGATTTGACAAGGCACTGTTTCTGAGAGCTGAGTTGGAAGAGAATCAGGCCATCATCAAAAAGGCCGTTTCCGTAGAGATGGATCCGGGTGACGTGTTGTTCTTTCATTGTCGGTTGTTCCACGCCGCGGGGATGAATCTCACCGACGATGTGAAGCTTTCGGTGGTTTTCACCTATCATGCGGCGAATAATCGCCCGATCCCGGAAACCCGATCTGCCTTGTTGCCGAGTATTCCTCTTCTATAACAAGTGACCAAGAGCAAGTAACCGAGAAAACAATGGACGATGACTTCCGTTCAGCCATGAGTGATGTAGCGCCGCTGGACACCAGAGTCCGGAAGCAGGCGCAACATCAGGAGCGCCTGCTCGATGCGTTGAAGGAGATACCAAGAGCGATATCTCTAACGCAACTGGAGCGACGTTATGCGGCGTTGGGTCTGATGAGAACGCCCGCAGTGGACCCTGATCGGTTGACTCTGGCTGAGGTTGAGCAGGTGAAACCTCGGGCAGTGCTCGAGTGGAAAAAGGACGGGGTCCAGCGAGGGGTCTTTCAGCGCCTTCAAACCGGGCGTTATCGGATAGAAGGATCGCTGGATCTACACCGGTTGTCGGTGAAAGAGTCGCGCGATGCGGTTTACAAGTTCTTCAGACTGGCCGAAGCAAAGCGATGGCGCACCGTTCTGATCGCGCATGGTCGAGGCGAACAAAGCACAACTCCGGCACGTATCAAGAGCTACGTGGCTCATTGGCTCGGTCAACTACCGCAGGTGATTGCCTATAGCAGCGCCGACCGTCGCCATGGAGGCACCGGAGCCACGCTGATTCTGCTGAAAAAAACTGCCGAAGCGAAGGAGGAAACCCGTGAGCGGTTCGGCTTGAAATCGGATTTCAATCCGCTCTGACCATCCAGAACGCCAGGGACACTAGATCCGACCCTTATCCAGGTCCAGGCTGCCCCGAGCAAGATTCAGCCGCAATACGTCGCTACCACCTTCTGCCAATCGTAACGAGCGGACATGTCGGTACAGACGTTCCAGTGGATGGTCGGTGACCAGGGCGGCTCCACCGACCAGCTGAATGGCGCTATCCACAACGTCACCCACCAGTTCCGTGGCGAAAACCTTGCAGGCAATGCCTTCGTTGACGATATTTTCTCCCGCATCCGCCAGTCGAGCGGTCCGATACACCATGCTGCGCGCCGCGTAACATTGAATCCGCGCTTCGGCATAGCGTAAGCGCACACCTTCCTTGTTGCCGCGCGGTTGGCCGCTGCGATCGTTTTGTTTCAGGTGGTCGATCAGAAAGCCATCGACCCAGCGCATGGTGCCGACGCAACTTGCTGCAAATGCCAGGCGCGTATCGCCAATCTGGCGTAACGCCCTGGGCATGCCTTCGCCCGGTTTGCCGATCAGGTGCTGTTCCGGGACGCGGACCGAATTGAATCTGAAAGCTGCATGGTGGCTGCCGTCCAGGGAAGTGAATTGTCGTGTGAGTTCCACGCCCTCGGCGTTGGTATCGATGACCAGTATGGCCGGTCCCTTGTCGGGAATCTGCACCAGAGTGTTGATGAAATCTGCGTCTGCCCCGCCGGTCACATAGGATTTCTGGCCGCTGACAATCCAGCAATCACCTTCCCGTACTGCGGTCGTGGGATGTGGCGCATCATCGGGCTCGGTGAATCCGAAACTGCCTTGTTTCGATCCTGCGAGCAAAGCCTCGAGATGGGTCGAACGCAGGGGCTCCTTGGCGCCAGCCAGTACGCCTGGCCCTGGACCGAACACCAGAGCAGAGAACGGCGCGTTGACAGCGGCCAGTTCGTCTCGAACGATGGTCATTTCCATGGCAGATGCTTCGCTGCCACCGAATGATCTGGGTTGAGTCATGGCGAACAGACCGAGGTCTTTACTCGCGGTGATGACCTCTCCACGTGCCTTGGAGAATTCTGTTCCGGCCAGGGGAATGAGGACGTCGGCCGCGAAGGTGCGAATTTTCTCGCGCAGTTCGAGTTCTGAAGGTTCAAGCATCTCAGGCATTTGGGTTCTCCCTCATATCGGTTCAGGGCTCTCGATTGCCTGGCTCGGATCAGCCTTGGCGATCTGGCCGCCTATAGCACGGGCGCCACCAGAATAACGATGATGAGCAGCATAAAGGTCACCATCGTGCCGAACGCGTACAGAATCAGAGATTCCTTGCGAGCAGAGACAATCAGAAATTTTTCGACCTCTTCACGGGATTTCGCGGCCGTGCTGCTGGTCAATCGGTAGCGGGTGATGCCATCGGGGCGCTTTGGCAATTTCACGAACAGTTCCGGCGTTGCCTGTAGACGCGCGTTCACCTCGATAAAAGAGATACCCGTATGGCGGGCGATCTGGGTCGGGTGCAAGCCTGTGCCGGGGTGCTCGATGAAGCACTGATAGATTTGGGCCAGCCGGCGCAGCTTGCCGCGAAATCGAAAAGAAATCGGGATGATGCCGAATATCATGATGACAACAGTCTACCAGCGCGGCATTCGGCTCGCCGCACCGGCCCCTGTGAATGGAACCTGGCGTATTGACCCGCGATATGTGCACGCTACGCGTTCATCGAGGTCGGGTTGCCATGACGGCGGCACGAATTGGCGCGGGATGCCCTTCGACGGTCCGGTATGGATTCCGGGGGTCCAAAGCCTCCGCCAGGGACTCGAAGGTCATCCATTCGGTCCGGCGTTGCTCCTCGGTGCTGGTGGGAGACGTTGTGATGACGGCCGTCTCCAGAAATCCAGCATCATCGAGCCATTGGCACATCATATCGGTGGTTGGAATCATATGGACGTTGCGCATTCTGGCGTAGCGTCCCGGAGTGCCCGACGGTGTCTCTGGAACCAGCCCGTCCGCCTGCTCGACCACCAGCGACTCCAGCAGTACCCGCCCGCCCGGCCGGGTGAATCGATAGAGTCGCCGGATGTGTTCGGCCGGGTCCCGGCGGTGATAGACCACCCCCATGCTCAGCACCAGATCAAACTCGATTTCCGGTAATTGTTCGAAAGTCAGCGGCAGCAGGAAGTTGGACCATCGACCGAGTCGGTTCAGATAATGGCAGATGGCCTGGTGTTGCAGATAGAAAAGCACCGAGGGATCCGCGCCGACGACCTCACTGGCGCCTGCTGCCAGTGCGCGCCAGCCGAAGTAGCCATTTCCACACCCCACATCGAGCACGCTCTGGCCCTTGAGGTCTCCGAGAGCAGATGCGATGCGCCGCCATTTCCAGTCGGAACGCCATTCGCTGTCGATGTGGACACCGAAGAGTTCGAAAGGACCCTTGCGCCAGGGTTGTAAGCCTTTGAGCGCTTCGGTCAGCCGCAGCCTCTGCCGATCGGAAACAGACCCGGCTGCGGAGACTCGATCGCCGAAACTGAACGAGTCAGGAGTGATTTCCGGCAGAGCATCCAGCGCTGCCTGCCAGCGCGCATAGTCTCCATGGTTGGTTACCCGGTCAACTGCCGCCTGTTCGATCACCGGCCGGCTCGGGTGCTGCTGGTAAATATCGGGGATCATGCGCTGACTGCGAATGAAACCCAGTTCAGGCACTGAAACCAGACGCGCGCTGGACCGAATCCCGCTTCATGAAACCGGGTCAGGTGAGCATTCTGTGTATCCAGGATCATGACCCGTTCCAGGGCACTTCGCTTCTGGCTGATCTCGAGTTCCGAGTAACCGTTGGCAAGCTTGAAATCCAGATGGGCGGAATCGCTGAAGGCCTCCTGTTGAGAATCTTCGAAGTGTATTTTCTCGGAGACGATGAGCAGACCGCCGGGTTTCAGAGCTTCCCGAATTCGGATCAGCATGGTTAATCGATCCTCAGGTGGCAGAAACTGCATGATCCAGTTCATGGTCACCACGTCACAGGGTTCGAGGATGAGGTCGCGGATGTCGGCTTCGATGAAACGGACCCGCCCATCGCTGATGCCGTTACCCGCCTCGGCCAGCATGGCGGCCGAGCTGTCGACAGCGTGTATCGCCAGGTCGGTCGATGACTCATCCAGGGCATCGAGGGCGCGCAGCGTCGCCAGTGTAGTGGCGCCCAGTGAACAGCCGAGATCGTACATCAGCGGGCCATCGACACGACACAGGCGCCTGGCCGCCAACAGGCCCGTCATCGGCACCACCAACTCGTAGCCTGGGACGGAACGGCGGATCATGTCCGGAAAGACACCGGCGACGGATTCGTCGAATACGAAGTCGACGATCTGAGCTCTCGGGTGCTGAAATATCTGGTCTCTGCTCATAATAGTCAGCCAACGAGCGCATGCTATGCTCGGAGGTCCGGTGTGATTGGCCGCCTTCCTGAAACAGAAAAGTCATAGCCAGAAGGACCTATTTTACGCCACATGGAAGATGATCTGCTCAATCCCGAACTCTATGTCAATCGAGAGTTGTCGTTGCTCGAGTTCAATCGGCGGGTGTTGGCTCAGGCTCAGGATGACGACACGCCACTGCTCGAACGGCTGCGATTTCTGTGTATTTCCAGTTCCGTGCTCGATGAATTTTTTGAGATTCGGGTAGCTGGGCTCAAACAACAGGAAGCGGTGGGCTCGACCCAGCGGGGTCCGGACAATCTGTCGCCATCCGGGCAACTGCGTCACATCCGCACCACAGCGGCGGCGCTGGTGGCTGAGCTGTATCGGGTGTTGAATGAGATTCTGATTCCCAAGCTGGATATTCAAGGCATCCGCTTCATCGATGGCAGTGACTGGAACGACAAACAGAAGCAGTGGTTGAAACGCTACTTCAAACGGGAGCTGGCGCCGATCATCAGCCCCATCGCGCTGGATCCGGCGCATCCGTTTCCACAGCCGTTGAATAAGAGTCTGACCTTTATCGTCAGCCTCGAGGGACAGGATGCGTTTGGTCGACAGCTCAGTCGGGCAATCGTGCAGGTTCCTCGGGCATTCCCGCGCATGGTTCGTTTGCCTGAGAGCTGTTCACAATCGCCGTACGAATTCGTGCTGTTATCGTCAATCATCGAGTCGCACGTTTCCGGATTGTTTTCCGGCATGAAAGCGACCGGTTGTTTTCCGTTCCGGGTTACCCGAAACAGTGACCTTTTCGTGGACCTCGAGGAGGTGGATGATCTTCTGATGGCGCTGGAAGGCGAGTTGTCTTCGCGGCGCTTTGGTGACGCCGTGCGCCTCGAGGTGGACGTGGACTGCCCTGACGATCTCGAGGCTTTTCTGGCCACGCAATTTCGACTCAACAGAGAAGACGTCTATCGATGTGACGGCCCTGTGAATCTCATGCGGCTGGCTACCGTACCGGATCTGGTGGATCGCCCGGAGTTGAAGTACCCGGGATTTACACCGCGAATACCGGAACAATTCCGCAGCGCCGGTGATGTGTTCGAGGCCATTCGAGGTGGGGACATCCTGCTGCACCATCCCTTCGAATCATTTGCGCCGTTTATCGAGTTTCTTCGGCAATCGGCGGCCGATCCCAGCGTGCTGTCAATTCGCCAGACGTTGTACCGCACCGGACTGGAGTCTGCAGTAGTCGAAGCGCTTACAGATGCCGCCACCAGCGGCAAGGAAGTGCTGGTGGTCATCGAGCTCAGGGCGCGATTCGACGAAGAGGCCAACATCGAGCTCGCCAACCACCTCCAGAGCGTTGGCGCCCACGTGGTGTACGGTGTGGTAGGGCACAAGACTCACTCGAAAATGAGTATGGTGGTGCGACGTGAAGGTCGTGCGTTGGCTCGTTATGTGCATCTTGGCACGGGCAACTACCACCAGCGCACCACGCGTCTGTACACGGATTACGGATTATTTTCCTGCGATCCCGAGATCGGTGAGGACGTTCAGGAACTGTTCCAGCAACTCACCTCCATGGGCAAGGCCGGCCGCCTGAAAAAGCTGCTGCAGTCACCGTTTACGCTGCACAAGACCATTCTGGAGTTGATCGAGCAGGAAGCGAAAAATGCCCACAAGGGTAAGTCCGGGTACATCTTTGCCAAGATGAATTCTCTCATCGAACCCCAGGTGATCCAGGCGCTGTATCGGGCCTCTCAAGCAGGGGTGAAGATTGAGCTGGTGGTGCGTGGCGTCTGCGCGTTACGACCGGGTGTCAAAGGTGTTTCGACCAACATCAAGGTGCGATCGATCATCGGACGATTCCTCGAACACACCCGGGTTTTTCATTTCGACAACGATGGAGATCCCAGGCTCTACCTGTCCAGCGCGGACTGGATGGGGCGTAATTTCTTCAATCGTGTCGAGACCTGTTTTCCAATCGAGGATGCCGTGGTCAAGAAACGCATTCTGCGGGAATGCAGGTACTATCTCACGGACAACAGCCAGGCGTGGCTGATGGGGTCTGACGGCACCTATCAGAAAATCAAGTCGCCTTCGGGTAATCGGCGCAGTGCTCAGGAGTCTCTGCTGGCGGAACTTTCCAGCGACTAGCTACTGACATTCAGAGAGAAATCGATGCCCTTGAGATATTGCGCCTCCTGAGCCAGATCCAGCTCGGTAAGCGGATAATTCGACAGCCAGTCATCGGGAAAACCGAGTTTGATCTTGTGGCCTGCAACGTGGACGTCCACATGCGGCAGCGGATCGGTCGTTCGGCTGCGATGCAGGACCACGCTGATTCTCAGAAGCACCGCCAGGCGCTGAATTCTATCGGTGAATTCAATGTCGCCAACGGGAAGCTTGCGCCGATGGGCACGGACCAGCGTCGCCAGATCGAGTTGGTCGAGGCGCGAGAAGCCGGGCATGTCCATGTGTTCGAGCAGATAACCGCCGTGTTTGTGGTACTGGCTGTGGGCAATGTCCATGCCGATCTCGTGGAGATCGCTCGCCCAGTTCAACAG
>QIDL01000473.1 GCA_003228415.1 Gammaproteobacteria bacterium
CTCAGGTTGACGGCAACGAACAATGCATCGGTTGCGTGATCAAACAGACCTCCGGCGGGAGAATCGTTATCGAAGCGGCGCGCCACGGGTCCGTCCAGATAGTCGCTCACCACGGCGATGGTGAAGAGTGCTGCCGCCGGCCCCCAGTGCCCTAGAACGATTGCCCAGGCGCAAGGAGCGACGCAAACCAACCGCAAGGCGGTTAACAAATTTGCCCACGTTTTCCACATAGATTTCTTTTACACCGTTTTCGAGGTATCTGATTTGCGATCTGAAGACTGCCGGCTCAGAGTAGCGAGCCGTGGAAAGCGCTGCCAGTCTTGTAGCGGCGGCGGATGCCACGCAGAATTCATCGGCTTAAGGAGATTGGCAGGATGATTCTGATAACGGGGGCCAATGGCAACCTGGGTCGACGACTCATAGAGAGCCTGGGAGAGGGGTTCCGGGTTCGGGCGGTGGTGCGCTCACAACGAGCCGCCCGGAGTATCACAACATCGGGTGTAGAGGTCAGAATCGTCGACTATCTCGATCTGGAAGCCATGGCGGAGGCAGCCCAAGGCTGCTCGCACATCGTCCACCTGGTAGGAATCATCAAGGAATCAACGGGGAGTACATACGAAGCCGCCCACCAGGGCACCAGCACGGTGATTGCCCAGATCGCAGCTCTTGCGGGTGTTTCGAGAGTGGTTTATCTCAGCATTCTGGGAGCTACACTGGCCTCTCGGAATCCCTGCCTGGCATCGAAAGCCAGGGCCGAGACGCTGCTGCTGGGCGGCACGGTACCGGTGCTCGTGTTGCGGATTCCCATGGTGCTCGGCGAAGGCGATTTCGCGAGTCGGTCGCTGTATCACCGCGCCCGAAGGCGCTTCAGTCTGCAACTGCGGGCATCGAGTCTCGAACAGCCGATCTATGCCGGTGATGTGATTGAGGCGATTCAGTGTGGCATTGATGGTGATCGTCGTGATGCGGGTGTCGGTCAATCGATCGTGCTCGATCTGGCCGGACCGCGATCGCTCAGCCGCCGGGCGCTGACGAAGTCGGCGGCGACCATCCTTGGTAACAGGACTCGTGTCATCTCGCTGCCGCTGTGGTTTGGCCTGCTGGGTGCCTGGTTTCTGGAAAAAGTGTCCGCAGACCCACCGGTGAGTCGAGCGATGCTCGAGGTGCTGGATCACGATGACGACATCGATCCCAGGGCGGCAATGGATCAACTGGGTATGTCGCTCACCCCGCTGGAGCAGGCGCTGCGGCGCTGCCTTGTGGATTCTCCGCCAGTCTAGCTGGTGTCCGGTTTACGAGACAGCGCGCTGAGCGTACATTGGGGCGCTTCTCGGGAGGGGGATCACCATGTTTCGACGCTATGTAAATTTGATACGGATGGCCATTGTAGTGGCAGGTCTGCTGGTTCTCGGGGCCTGCGGCGAGCCATTGCACAACGCGGCGACAGATGCCGCGGAACCCGGGCCGAGATCTGTGCCGGATTCTGTCGCAGACCTCCATGCGAAGCGCGCGCTCGACCCAGGCTATCTCGGCGCTCGAGAAGGCGTAGCGCCGCTACTCGAGGGTATTGGCCCGGTGAACTTTCCCATCAGCACCAGCATTCCGATGACCCAGGCATACTTCAATCAGGCGCTGACCTTCGCCTATGGCTTCAACCATGCCGAAGCCGCAAGATCTTTCAGAGAAGCGGCTCGCCTCGATCCTGACTGCGGGATCTGCTGGTGGGGAGTGGCGCTGGTGCATGGCCCGAATATTAACAAGGTCATGGACGAATCTGATGTCGCGCCTGCCTGGGAGGCGGTCAACAAGGCGCTGGCACAGCGGGATGGAGCATCAAAGATCGAGCAGGCGCTGATCGACACGGTGGCTACCCGCTACTCCGAAGATGGTGCCGATCGGGAAGCTCTGGATGCGGTCTATGCCGGTTCCATGAGGGCACTGGCGGATGAATATCCGGATAACCCTCATATTCTCGCTTTCTATGCGGAGTCGTTGATGGACCTGTATCCGTGGTCTTACTGGAACGACGACGGTACGCCCAAGGAGCATACCGAGACATTGGTAGCCACTATCGAGAAGGCCTTCGACCTCGATCCCCAACATCCTGGCGCATTGCATCTATATATTCATGCCATGGAGCAGTACACGCCCGAGCAGGCTGTCCTGGCTGCAGATGCGCTCGGACCGCTGGTGCCGGTGGCCGGGCATCTGGTGCACATGCCCTCGCACATCTATCTACGGGTTGGCCGCTACCATGATGCGGTGCTCTCCAACACCGAGGCGTCTCTGGCCGATGAGGACTACATCAGTCAATGCAACGCCCAGGGCTTCTATCCGGCGGGCTACTACCCGCATAACATCCATTTCCTATGGTACTCGGCCATGATGGAAGGACAGAAAGATCTGGCGGTTACGTCGGCCCGGCGTCTGCATGACAAGATCGATCTGGAAATGGCTCTCCAGTTCGGCTCCATTCAGCGATATCTGGCGGTACGCGGCGCAACCTACGTTCGTTTCGGTATGTGGCAAGAAGCGTTGGCCGAACCGGCTGCTCCCGAGGGCATGCCGATGGCGTCGTTCATGCGTGACTATGCGCGGGGCGTGGCCCTGGCGGCGACCGGAGATCTGGTTCAGGCGCGGGCAACGTTGGCACGGATGCAGGCGCTTCGTGAAACCGACGCCCTGGCAGCGGTGATGGATCGCCAGGGCGACATTGCCAATCTATTGAGCGAAATTGCGGTACGGCTGGTAGAGGCTGAAATCGCCCGGGCCGTACAGGACGAAGAGGCTGAGATAGCGCATCTGCAAGCCGGCGTTGCGGCACAGGATGCACTCCCCTACACCGAGCCACCGTTCTGGCACTTTCCGCTTCGTCAGGCACTCGGAAATGCCCATTTACGGATGGGCGACGCGACTGCGGCAGAGGCCAGTTTCAGCGAAGATCTGGAAAAATTTCCTGATAATGGTTGGTCTCTGTACGGTCTCCGCCAGGCGCGTGAGGCACTCGGCGAACCGACCGAGAAGCTCGACAGCGCAATCGCTCAGGCGTGGCAGCACGCGGACATCGAGCCCGGTTCAGGGCCTTAGCCTGATATTGTCGGGACCGATCTTGTCCAGAATACCGTCACAGGTGCAACGCGCCTCTGATCGTGGTGGCGGGTAGTGGTGGATTCGGTAGCGGTCGCCGTTTTCAGCATGAAGCGCGTCACAATCCCATAATTTTCCACCTGGTTCACATTACCCATACCGTGTTTTTAGTAGCTTTGTGGGGTGGTGGCCCTTGGCAGGGCCGCATGCCCGTGCGGCAAAGCCGGGCGAAGCTTCAAGTGGATGGATACACGGATGCAGGATTGGGCAAACTCTTCGACTGAGCTGTCAGCAGCACCTTCAGAATCGAGCAACGGCGATCTTCAGGCGCCGAACCCATCGTTGGGGGATGCTTCAGTCGAGGACCTGCAGAAGGAACTGGCCAAATGGCAGGCGCGGGTACCAAAACTGGCGGCTGCGCTTCGGGAGCGGACCAACGAGCTCGAAGGGGTAAAGGCGGAGCTGCGAACCAAGGGCGACGCTCCGATCGGTCGCCATGAGCAAGGATCTGGAATCGAGGCTCGGAATGCACTGATCGATGAGCTCGAGGGCAAGGTCAAGGCGCTGAGTGGTAAACACCAGGATGCCGAAGGTCAGCTGCATGCTCGCGATCTGGAAATCTCCAGCCTGCGCCAGGAAACTGCCGAGTGGCGCGACAAGTGGCAATCGGCCACTGCAGCGCTCGATCAGCAGGAGGACGCGGAAAACCGCAAGGAGTCGGAGCTCAAACAAGTTCGGGCTGAATTCGATGAACTGATTGGTCTGCAGGAAAATCAGAATACCAGACTTCGTGATCAGGAACTCGAACTCAGCACGCTGCGTGAAAGCAGTCAATCACTCGAATCGCGCAACGAAAAACTCTTCGAGACCACCGCACTTGCCAACCGCCAGATCGAAACACTGGGCGATAATCTGGAACACCTTCGCAATCAGCTCAAGGAAAAAAATACCGAGTCGGCGCTGACCGATACCAGAACAACCGAACTCACCAGAGATCTCGAAGGGCTGAAAGCTCAGATCAGCAGTCGCGATCAGGATATCGAGTTTCTGCATGGCCATGTCGAAGAGAAACAGATTGAAATCGGCAGTTTGACCGAGCAGGTAGCTGAGCTCGAAGGGCTGCGAGAGGCGGTCGCGGTCGCGGAGAAAGCATCCGAACGACTTGGACTGACCGTCGAAGAGCGTGAACGGGAACTGGCTTCACTGGCCGATCGTGTCACCGAATTCGATGCGCTCAAGGAGCAGCTTGAGGTTGTTCGGAATGCACTGCTGGCAAAGGAAGCAGAATTCGTCGACCAACAACGCGAAACGAACCGGCGTGAAGATGATCTCACTGAGCACCAGCGATTGCTGGACAGCCAGAAACAAGAAATCGAACGGCTGGAAGAATGTGTTGCTCAAGCCGATGAATCCATCGGCCGCTGGGAAGTTGAGCGTCGACAACTGTCCGAGCAGATGGATGAAGTGAAAAAGCGCAATCAGCATCTGGAAGCGCAGCTGCAGGAGCGATCCGACCTGGTTGTGGGCCTGGAGCAGGAGAAGAGCGCAATCAGCGATCACACCTCGTCCCTGGAGGCTGAGAATACGCGCCTGTCCGAAGCCCTGGAGAAAGCCCAACGAAATTCGGCGGACAATGCCGATCACATTGCTCAGGTCGACGCTCGACTGGACCGACAGAAACAGTTGATGGAAAACCTCGAGCGGGAATTTGTGCAGGTCCAGGAACAATATTCCGATGCTCTGAAAACCCACACTCGTGAGATGAGCGAGAAGGCCACGGAAATCGCGGAGCTCAACGAGAAAATCAACGAGGACTCGACGAGTGTCCTGGAGGACCAGCTCAAAGAGTTGGAATCGACCTTGGCGAGTTCGCGAGATGAACTCACCGATGCTGAGGCGGGCGTCGGACAGCGCCAGGAACAAGTGATTGCTCTGGAGCGGGAGCTCGACCAACGCAAGAACCAGGATGATGCGGCCCGGGAACTTCTGAGTGAGAAAGTGGAGAAACTCGAAAAGCAACTCCATAAACAATCCAGAGCAACGGCTGAAGCCGAAGAGGCCGCGGCCCAGGCCAGGGCTGAAGCACAGGAACAACGTTCCGTAGCCAGCCGCGTGCCAGACGAAGTGAGCAATGAGAATGAGGTCCTTCAGCAAGAAGTGATCAAGCTGGAAGGAATGGTTCGTGAGCGGACCGAGCAGCTGAACAAACTGCGTTGGCAGCAGGACATGATCGAAAAACAAGGTGCTGAAGGCAATGATGGCAAAATGCTGGTGGTGTTGAATCAGCAGCTCGCCAGCACTCGGGAAGACAACCAGCGCCTGCGTGATCAGGTCCGGGGGCTGGAATCCCAACCGAAGACCACGCCAATGGCAGATGACCTGTCGAGGATACGAGGAATCGGCCCGAAGCTGGTGGTGCAACTTGCAGCGCTCGGTATCGATCGCTTCGATCAGATCTCGACCCTGAGTGAGGCCGATCTCGATGATGAAGAGCATGTGCTGCATGCAATGAAGGGCCGGGTTCTGAAGGATGGCTGGATCGCGCAGGCTGCGAAGCTTGGTGGTGCTGTCTAACCGGCAGCCGGCCGAGATGTCGTCTGGCCAGCTCCCATGACGTCCTGTCAGACCGGAAAACCCGCAGATATCCACCTGGCGGAGAGGCTGAAAGTCCCTGCCGGCGGGGCTTTGGCGGGTCAATTGTCGTGTCTGGCGAATGTCGCTATAGTTGCGCCACCTTCTTGAAGCGATTGGTTTATGGACTCGGAGACCGGTCTATCGCCCGTTTCTCTAGAGCAGACAGGGCGCAGACGATCCGGCTCGGAACGGCGCACGGATAGCGATCGCCGTCGCAGCGCATATGGGCTCTTCGAGCTACGTGCCCGTCGAGACAAGGTCTCGGCAGATCGCCGTCGAAGTGAACGCCGAGAGCAGGCAGACGGTCGATCCTGGCGCACTTTCTGGCGCCGCGACACCTAACCAGTCTTCTTGTGTATAGTGCGACCCGCGTCAGCGCGCGGGCGTGACGTGTTGTATCTTAGGAGCAATGATGAATTTGAAACTCGCTAACCTGATCCCGGCGGTTGCCGTGCTGGTCACCTTCACCGCTACTTATTCGGCCATAGTCCAGGCAGCCGATACTGCCGCCGGACAGGCCGCGTTCGCGATTTGTGCGTCCTGTCATGGCCAGCAAGGCGAAGGCAATGTGGCGTTGAATGCCCCGAAACTCGCTGGCCACGAGTCGTGGTATCTCAGACGTCAACTCGAGGCTTATCAGGCTGGATTTCGCGGTACCGCCAGCGGCGATACCTATGGAATGCAGATGCGTCCCATGGCCATGACGGTCAGTACTCCTGAAGCGTTAGAGAATCTGCTGGCCTATATCGATACGCTGCCCGCTACCAATTCGGAGCCGACGGTAACCGGCGATGTTGCCGCCGGACAGGCTGCCTATGCGGTATGTGCGGCCTGCCATGGACAGAATGGCGAAGGCAATGAACCTTTGGGAGGTCCACATCTGGCGGGTCTCGACGACTGGTACCTGGTTCAGCAGATCAACAACTACCAGAATAATCTCCGGGGTTACGATCCGAAAGATAAATTTGGTAAGCAGATGCGTCCGATGGCGGACACTCTCACCAGTGCCAAGGCAGTCGATGACGTGGTTGCCTTTATCAACACGCTGAAGTAGTTCAGGCACTCATCATGAACCGGCGTCTCCTGATCGATCTGGAGGCGCTGGTCGACAACTACGCTCTTCTCAGAGAAACCGGCCTTTCCGCCACCGAAGCCAGCCTCGGCGCTGTGGTCAAGGCGGACGGCTACGGTCTCGGTG
>QIDL01000048.1 GCA_003228415.1 Gammaproteobacteria bacterium
GGACGAACAGCCTCGATTCAGGGGTGATGGCGTCGTCCAGCAGATGTGCCGGAGTTTCGGCGTTGAGTGGTCGGTCGTTGAGCACTCTGAGTTCGCCAGCCAGGGTCTCGATGGCTGCGTTCGATTGCGCGAGTCCAACCGGAATGTATCCGGCGGGAATCAAGGCGGCGAAGCGAATGGTGCCGCCAAGCAGGCTCTGCATGGCTGCGAGTCCGGCACCCTTCAGGGAACCATTGAGAAATCCGCGTCGAGACCAGAGCAGGGCGTCGGCCCGCTCCGGGTCTTCATAGAGTTCCAATAGTCCGCGCTCCGCTTTCAACGGATTTCTCACAATGTTCGCCTTGGAAGGGAGGTGCTCATCATATTACAGACCAAAGCGGGGTTTTTCTTTCCGGCGCCGCAACGACAGGCTCAACGGGAGGCTGTGGTAGCATCGATCGCGGGGTAATTGGGAGTGCACGGTGATGCCGATCGGAATGCCTGCAGCGCTGGCCAGCGTGCTGTTACTGGTGGCTTGTACCCCGGATCCGGTACAGGAAAGTGCCAGGTCGCGAGCGCTCGCCGAGGCGCGCGTGGAAGTCCTGGTCACCGGTGCGGGTATCTCCGGCGCCAACGGTCTGCACTTCTCTCCGGACGGCAAGCTGTATGTGGCGTCGGTCATCGGTTCCGAAATCGTGGTTCTGGATCCGGACAGCGGGGCGGTACTCGAGCGTCTCGCCGATGGCGTCGATGGCCCGGACGATGTGGCGTTCAATGCGGCCGGCGACTACTACTGGACCTCCATTCTCACAGGTGAAGTGGCGGGCATGACGACCACGGGGGAGAGAATCACTGCCGCCATACTCACCCCAGGGGTCAATCCACTTACTTTTTCCGACGATGGTCGGCTCTTCGTCGCTCAGTGTTTCTTCGATGACAAGCTCTATGAGGTTGATCCCGGGGGAGTCGATCCTGCGCGTTTGATCTCTGATCAGCTGGGGCCAGGCTGTGGTCTGAATGGCATGGATTGGGGGCCCGACGGGCGGCTGTATGGTCCTCGCTGGTTCAAGCAGCAGGTGGTGAGCTTCGATGTGGACGAAGGCGACATGCGCATCGAAGCGACCGGATTTCAGGTACCGGCGGCGGTCAAATTCGACTCGAGCGGTGTGCTGCACGTGCTCGATACCATGGCCGGTTCGGTGATACGCATCGAAGGCCAGCGCCAGACAGTGGTGGCGAATCTGCAGCCAGGGCTCGATAACTTTGCCTTCGATGCCAGTGATCGACTGTTCGTTTCCAGCTTCGTGGACGGTAGTGTCTGGCGAATTGAGGCGGATGGCGAGGCTACCGAGCTGTCCCCCGGAGGCATGGCTCATCCTGGCGGTATCGTGGCACGTGAAACGGACATGGGTACCGAGCTGCTGGTTGCCGACCTCCACGCACTACGGGGCTTCGATGCGGCGACCGGTTCCGAAACTTTTACTCAGCGCAACGTGCTTGGAGTGACAGAGCTGGGCTCGATTCTGGCGGTTGCCGTGGATGGTCCGAATCTGATCCTGAATTCTTTCACGGACAACAACGTGCGGATATGGGATCCCGTCGCCAGGCGCAACCTGGCGCGATTCGACAACCTGCAGATGCCGGTCAGCGCGATACGCTATGGAAAAATGTTACTGGTTGCCGAACATCTCAGCGGCCAGGTCCGAATTCTCGAGGGGGCTGACCCAGGGGTGCTCGTCACCGGTCTGAGCGCACCCACAGCGCTTCTGACCGATGGCGATCGACTCTGGGTGAGTGATCGCGGGACCGGTCAGGTGTTGCGCATCGGTGAAGGTGGGCGGGCAATTGCACCGGTTGTCGTTGGCGATGGTCTTGCGGCGCCGGAAGGCCTGGCGCTCTGGCGCGACAGGGTGCTGGTGCGGGAAGGTGAAAGCGGTCGGGTCTTCCTGTTGGGCGGTGACGGAGCCGAGCTCATTGTGACTCTCGGGGCGGGTTCGCCATCACCATCGCCGGCGCAGCCGCCCGCCATGGTGCTGAACGATATTGTCGTGGTCGGCGACATGCTCTACGCCACCAACGAGCTGGACCGTCAGGTCGTCGCTGTGGACCTCAGTGCTCTGGACCCGGCAGACTAGTGGCCCTCTGAACAATCGGGAGTTGTTCAGCGGGTCCCTGGTTCAGAGCCGGGCGAACGCCGATATCCTTTCAGGATTCCTGCTCGTGGAGAGCAGACGCACTCCCATGCACACGGCAACGATCGCGAGCCCGATGGTCATACCCATCCAGAATCCCGCGACTCCCTGTTCCGGTAGACCGAACCAGCCGAAACCGAGCGCCGCACCGAGTGGTAGAGCCAGCACCCAGTAGCCGACCAGCGAATAAACCATGGGAGCTCGCGTGTCCTTGTAACCTCTGAGCGAACCCGCCATGGTGGCCTGGGTATCATCGACTATCTGATACAGCGCAATGAAGATCAGCAGCATCGCGGCGAGTTCCAATACTGCCGGTTCCTGAGAATAGAGCCCGACAATCTGATGGCGGGCCAGGATGAGTCCCGCCGAAACAATCAGGGCGTAGCCCAGAGACAGCAGGAAGGAGGTTTTGGCAACGAATCCTGCCCGGGCGTAGTCTCCGGACCCTATATAAAAACCGACCCGGATGCTGGCGGCCGAACCGAGAGCCATGGGAATCACGTAAGTGGCCCAGTTGACGTTCCCGGCAATACTGTTGGCAGCCAGAGGAATCACTCCCAATGATGCGATCAGCAGGCCTACCACAGAAAATACCGCCATTTCCAGAAATATCGTCAGACCGATGGGAACGCCGATTTTCAGGATGCCTCGTATGTCCTCCCAGTGAGGGAAGTCGAAGCGCTGGTTGAATGTCGTGGCTTTAAAGTAGTCGGTTTTCAATACCAGCGACATGAGCCCCAGTTCCACCCACCAGACAACGGCTGTCGCCCAGCCGCATCCCACTCCGCCCAGCTCAGGAGCGCCGAACTCGCCGTAGATGAGCAGGTAATTCAGCACGGCGTTCAACGGTAGCGCAGTACCCGCGATCAGCATGGGAGGTAACGTTTTACCCAGCCCTTCCGATGTGTAGCGCAGGATCACATAGAACTGCACGCCGGGTATCCCCCAGGCGGCAGCCTGCAGGTAGCGAACGGCGATATCGGCTGCCCGGGGGTCTACCTGGGCGAGAATGAAAATCGGCTCGGCGTTGAGGATTATCAGGATGCAGAATACCGAGGAAAACAAGGCCAGCCACATGGCCTGGCGAACCTTTGCTCCGGCGTCTGCGATTGAGCCTGCACCGCGCAGTTGTGCGACGATCGGCGTGAGCGCCATGGTGAAGCCGCTGGTAAGCATGAATACCGGCCACATCACGGTACCTCCGAGGGCGACGCCTGCGAGATGCACCGAGTCGTAGCGACCTGCCATGGCGGTGTCCAGAAAACCCATGGCCATGATGAAGAACTGGGTTGCCACCATCGGTGCACCCAGGCGTAACAGTGCGCCGAGCTCGTCAGCGAACTTTAATTTCAGTGGCGTGGTGTCAACGGACCTCGCGACCGTCAAATGACACCATCTGATCGGAACGCCGCGATTTCCTCAACGCTGAATCCCTCCTCCCGAAGCACCGCATCCGTGTCCTGGCCGAGTGTGGGAGGTGGTGTTGTGGTATCCGGACTGTCAACGTCCGTGTGATAACCGGCCCGAACCAGCGTAATCGATTCTTCCGAGTTGCCGGGAGCCGGGAAGTCGATGAAGAGGTTGCGGTGCTGGAATTGTGGGTCGCTCACAACCTTCGAATAATCTCTGATGGCGGCCGCCGGTACGTTGTCTGCTGCGAAGGCACTCAGCCAATGATCACTCGGGTGTTCCTGTAATGGCTTTGCAATGAGCTGATAGGTTTGATCGTAGTTGGCGATACGAGCAGGACCACTCGAGAATCGTGGGTCCGTGATGGCGTCGGCTCGGTCGATGATACGGAACAGGCTGTGGACCTGAGGTTCGCGCAACGCCAGTACGTTGATATGACCGTCGGCCGTGGTAAAGCTGTTGGCGGTTGGATGGCCTGTTGGCGAACGATTTCCCTGCAACGGCGGTATTCTGCCTTTCACCAGGAAATTACTGATCTGGACGGTCTGCAGCACGATGGCGGTGTCCATCATGGCTACGTCGATTCTCTGACCTTCGCCGGTGTTCAATCGGCGGTAGAGGGCAGCAGAAATGGCGAACGCAGTATTCATCGCCGTGGCCATGTCCACGGGCATATAGCCGGTTCGAGTCGGCCCGTTGTCTGGGAATCCAGTGATGGACATCATGCCGGAGTCCGCTTGTATGGCGCCGTCGTAGGCGGCAACGCCGGCCTTCGGACCGGTCTGCCCGTAGCCGGATACGGAGCAGTAAATCAGATCCGGTCGGATACTTTTCAGCGCCGGGTATCCGAAGCCGAGCTTATCCATCACGCCGGCTCGGAAGTTCTCGACCACCACATCGGCGCCCGCCACCAGACGCTCCACGATCGCCGATGCCTGAGGTGCTTTGAGATTCAGGGTGATGCTGCGTTTGCCCAGGTTGCAGCTCAGAAAAGCAGGGGACATACCCAGATCGGAATCGGCAGCATCGTTCATCAATCCGCGGGTCTGATCGCCATGGCGGGGTTCCTCGATCTTGATCACACGTGCACCCAGTAGCGCTAGTTGCTGGGTGGCGAAGGGTCCTGCCAGAACCTGGGTGAAATCGATTATGCGAACGCCACTGAACGCCTGTGACATCGTATTCTCAAATCTGTCGAGGGGAACGGGTAATGGTACTCTATCTGAGACCAGGACAATCGAGAGAAATCGCGTCCAAAGCACTTGCATTCAGCGGCGCCTGGATTAAGATCGGCTCCGTGTCAGGCTGAATAATTAAGGAGGTGATCGTGCATCTATATCTACTTGGAGGAATGGTCGCTTAACCTTTATCGAGATCATTCTTTCTCGAACTTCGTAAGAAGTGAATACGGGCTCTTCAGGAGCCCGTATTTTTTTCACTTTTTTTTGCCTTTTGATGTTGGATCAGGGCGAGTATTCGGATCGCGTGAGTCGATACAGGCCGATGGTGAATAGCGGAATGAGGTAGATCAGCAGAAACCCCCAGGCCAGGTTGCCATAGCCTGCCGCGATCAGGTCGACAATGCCGAAGTTTGCCAACACGCTGGCAACGATGAGCGCACCAGCGGCGACCATGGCATGTTGCGGACGGCCCAGCGGGTGTCCATGACGTTCCGACCACCAGCCGTCGAGTCGCTCGATGAGCCCCTGAATGTCACCCGCGCCGGTTTCGATGAAAGTACCGAACAACACGAGCAGATAGAAAGCCTGCAACACCGGCATTGCGAGAGAGTCGAACATGGCATAGACAGGCAGAGCCTCGTTGAGAATGTCCGGGTAGGCGCCGGTGAAACTCAGGTGGAACAGAATACCGGGGATCATGGCGATGAATGCGCCGATGACACCGGAAGCCACCGCCTGACCCTGGGTCTCGATGGCTCTGGCTGCATAGAGCACAATGGGAATGCCTGATGCGTTGTAGAGCGCGTATTGCAGCCCCCCGACCATCCAATCGGTGGAAATCTGCCAGTCGAAATTGTCGGTCCAGACCGTTGATTCCAGGTTCAGCAACACGGCTACAAAGTAGGTGATGAACACGGCGTAGAGCAGGATGCTCCAGGATGCCAGAATCCGGGTGATCCAGTCCCTGCCGAAAAAAGTCAGGATGACAACGGCCACGAGCATCACCAGGGCTCCGGCGGATGCGGGGAGGCCGAAACTGTCTTCCATGATGCCGCCTGCCGCGGAGCCGATGATAGCGAGTACCAGGACGATCATCGCAATCAGTAGAATTTCGAAAAGAAACCAGCTGCGCCCGAGCAACAGTTTGAAGAAAGATCGATAGTCATAAGCGCCAAAGCGAGTCGACAATGCCAGGGTCGCTGCAAAAATTGCAGCGATGAGCAACGTTGCCAACAACTGGCCCAACAGACCGCCCGCCATTCCATAGCGGGTAAAGAATTCCACCAGCTCTCTGCCGGTGCCGTAGCCACCGCCGATCATGACCGATTGCAGGATGGCGCCAGGGAGCAGGTAGATCTTGAGAATACGCAGCATGGGGGACGATGCTAAGTCAGTTTGCGATCAAATCACAATCGAGCGACACTCCATCCGGAGATCAGTTGTTGATGATCACTCAACGGAGAGGGGGTGTGGATGCATACGTTTGCGGATCCAATCAAGGCAGCCGTCCGGCTGGCAGCGGACAAAATCGGTGTAGTCGATGGTGATGCATCGTTCAGCTTCAGAGAATTGCATGATCGCTGTTGCGCGTTGGCTGGTGCACTTGCCGGGCTTGGATTGAGCAAAGGCGATCGGGTCGCACTGCTTGCCGATAATGGTCATCGCTACATCGAGACCTACGTCGGGGTACCAGCGGCGGGATTTGTCGTGGTGCCTCTCAATACCCGACATGCCGAACCAGAACTCGAGTACGCGCTGGCGGATTCCGGTTCAAAGGTGCTGATCGCCGACCGGGATCCAGGAATCCTGGCATCGGTTGTGGATCATGTGATCATGATTCCGGATGCTTACGAGGAACTTATCAAGGACGCACCGCTGGCGGCGCTTGGCGCGGGAGTTGTCGAAGACGATCTGGCAGGTCTTTTTTATACCGGAGGCACTACCGGGAAGTCGAAGGGAGTGATGCTGAGCCATCGCAACCTGATCGCCAATACCTACCACTATCTGGTGGCAGCCCCGCAAAACGCCGACGATGTGATGCTGGTCATGGCGCCTATGTTCCACGCG
>QIDL01000106.1 GCA_003228415.1 Gammaproteobacteria bacterium
TGACCCGATCGAGGTCCGCTATTTGATAGCGGATCACATGCAGCACAGGTCCGAATACTTCGTGGTCGAGCTGATTGATCGAATCAATCTCGAAAATCTGTGGCGCGAAAAACGTCCCTTTCATACACGCATCCGGAAGTTGGCAACGCCCCAGAAGTCGGGCGCTTCGTTCCATTTGTTCCATTTGCGAGACGTGAGCCTGTAACGATGCGCAGGCCGCCGCATCGATTACCGGACCTACGTCCGTTTCCAGCAGCAACGGGTTGCCGATGACGAGTGTCGCCATGGCGCCGAGCAGCATCTCGATTGCTGAATCCGCAATTTCTTCCTGCAGGTAGAGCACGCGTAACGCCGAGCAGCGCTGGCCGGCGCTTCCGAAGGCCGAGCCGATCACATCATCGACCAGCTGTTCGGGCAGTGCCGAGGAGTCTGTGAGCATGACGTTCTGCCCGCCGGTTTCCGCGATCAGCGGCACGATAGGTCCTTCACGCCCGGCAAGTAAGCGATTGATCTGCCGGGCGGTATCGGTTCCGCCGGTGAAGGCGATGCCGTTTACTCGATGGTCGGTGACGAGTTCGGCGCCGATTACCGATCCTTCACCGGGCAGGAAGTGCAGTACCTCGGCAGGCACCCCGGCCGCGTGCAACAGTTGCACCGCCTTTGAGCCGGTCAGTGGAGTCTGCTCCGCAGGCTTTGCGATCACACAGTTACCGGCGGCCAGGGCCGCCGTGATCTGACCAATGAAGATGGCCAGCGGAAAATTCCACGGGCTGATGCAGGCGAAAACACCCCTGCCGTGCAGGCTCAACTCGTTGTGTTCACCGGTCGGTCCGGGGAGTTTCGTGGGGTTTTCGAATTTCCTGCGAGCCTGTAAGGCGTAGTAGCGACAGAAATCCACCGCCTCTCGTACTTCCGCCTGCGCGTCCGCGATCGTTCTGCCTGCTTCGGCGCCAATCAGAGCCATCAGCTCTGCACGATGCGAGTCGAGCAGGCAGGCAGCGCGCTCCAGGATCGCAGCGCGACAATCGCCACCTTGCCTGTTCCATTCCGCTTGTGCAGCCTGAGCACAATCCAAGGCCCGGTCGACGTCGCCGTGTGACGATGTGACCAGGCGGCCTACCGTCGAGCCATCGGCCGGATTCAGCACCGGCTCCGATTCTCCGGTGCTTTTGACACCGTCTACGATCGGAGCCGCAGTGTGAAATTGGCTCGCTGCGGTTTGCACTGCCTCTAACAGGGAATGACACGCCCGGGGATCATTCAGATCAATTCCTCGTGCGTTCTCTCGAGGTTCACCGGCGTGACGATATATGTCTGCGGGCCTGGGGATCTCAGGGTGGCGTAGTGAAATCTCGGATCTGACCCGGAATAGTACGTCCTGCACAAGCTCATCGATGGGGGTGCGGGCATCGAGAAATCGATTGATAAACGAACTGTTGGCGCCATTTTCGAGCAGTCGTCGCACCAGATAAGGCAATAGATCGCGATGCGAGCCGACCGGAGCATAGATGCGTAACGGAATCGAGGTGCCGAGCTCGTTGAACAGCTCATCGTATAACAACTGGCCCATGCCGTGCAGTCGTTGAAACTCGTATTCGCGATTACCGGCCAGTTCGATCACCTGGCAAACCGTTGCTGCGTTGTGCGTTGCGAACTGTGGATAGATCGCCCGCGGGGCTTGCAACAACCGAGTGGCGCACACCTCGAAGCTGAGGTCGGTGTTGGTCTTCCTGGTAAATACCGGGTAATCGGCAAAACCCTGTTCCTGGGCATGCTTGATCTCTGCGTCCCAATAGGCGCCTTTGACCAGCCGCACCATGATCTGCCGCCCGGTTTCCAGGCCCAACGAAATCAGCCAGTCGGCGATTGCCGGGGCCCGCTTCTGATAGGCCTGCAGCACGAAGCCCAGCCCGTTCCAGTGGCTCAACTCGGGCGATCGAGCCAGGGTTTCGAACAGGCTCAGCGAGAGATCGAGCCTGGATGCTTCTTCGGCGTCGATGCTGAATCCCAACCCGTAGCTTCTCGCCTTCATGGCCAGTGCCAGCAGCTTCACACCGAGATCGTTCAGCACCGCATCGCGCTGGGCCTGCTCGTATCTTGGATGTAATGCCGACAGTTTGAGCGAGATACCATTGGCCATTTTCGGGTCGGTTGCAGATTCCCCGAGGCCAACGGTGTCGATTGCGTTGCTGTAGGAGGTGTAGAACTGTTCGGCGTCGGACCAGGTACGAGCGCCTTCACCCAACATGTCGAATGAGTAAAGGTCATGCGGCTCACGTTGGCCGTTGTCGGTCTGCAGTGCTTCGTCGATGGTGCGTCCCAGCACGAATTGGCGGGCGAGGATCCGCATGGCCTGAATCACAGCGGTTCGCACGACAGGCTCGCCCAGTCGATTGACCAGACGGCGCATCCACCCATCGATGTCTGTTGCCAGTTCCGAATCCAGCGTGACCAGTCGACCGGTCAACATGAGCCCCCAGACCGAGGCGTTGACGACGTGGGAGCGGGATTTTCCCAGATGCGCCTGCCAGTCGCCGGCGCCGATCTTCTCTGCGATCAGTTTGTCGGCGGTGGTCTCGTCCGGGATGCGAAGCAGTGCTTCTGCCAGACACATCAGCGCCACGCCCTCCGGATTGGTCAGGCCAAACTCCTGGAGAAATGCATCGAGCGCCCCGGGATGACTGCTGGATTCGCGGCAGCGCGCGACCAGCGAGCGGGATCGAGCCAATATGCGCGAGCGTTGAGCCGGTGTAAGCGCTTGTTCGGCACGCTCCAGCAAAGCCTCTACCGAGGCAATCTCATCGGCATGGGTGGTGTTGCGAATGACAGAACGCAACTCCGCCAGTTCGGATGCGGGCATGACGGCGCTCTTTGCGGCCGGCGACTAGGCCATTGTCTGAACGATCTTCGGCCCGATGCGCGGGAAAATCCAGCGGGATTTACCGGGCAGGGGAGAGCGGCACGTCGGGAAGCTGCAGCTGTGCCAGGGGCAGCCGGGTCGCCCAGGTTGGCTGTATGATCACATCGATTCGTCGATTGCGTTTGCGCCCCTCGGGTGTTTCGTTGTTTGCCACCGGGCGGGATTCTCCATAGCCCGTGGAGTTCAGGTTGAGCGGAGAGATCGGCAATGAAATCAGCAGATACTTCACCACCGAGTCGGCACGGGCCTGAGATAGCGCCAGATTCTGTTGATCGGATCCGAAGGCATCGGTGTGACCTTCCACCACAACCTGGCTCTCTGGAAACTCGCTGATCGCCTGCTCCAGGATGTCGAGAATCGGCAGGTGCTCCTGCTTGAGCTGTGCGGCACCGCTGTCGAAGTTCAATCCGATCATGCGAATGATCACGGTATCCCCCTGGCGGAGCACCGTCGCCTGGTTGGATTCGAACAGAGAGTCCACTGTGGCAAAGCGTTCACGATGCCGGGCCTGCTGCTCGAGGTGACGTGCCTGCTGTGCCAGCAGGACCTCCAGTTCCTCAATGGTCTGATTGCCACCGCCGAGCAGTTCCTGCATTTTTGTGACCTGTTCGTTGAGCGCTGCGAGTTGCTGCTCTCGATCGCTCAAAGCCTGGGTCAGTGAGCCTTCCGTCTTCTTGATCGAATCCAGAGACACGAGTAATTCATCGATGGCCGCCGTTTCGCCATTGTCAAAGTAGACGGGCTTGTCCAGAGCGTCACCGAGTCTGCCGATCGACGCTTCCCACTCCAGCAACACGGATTCCAGATTGGTTCCGCGATCGCGGATTCGTTGCTCCAGCCTGGAGACGTAGATGGCGTGGCGGGCATTGTGTTTGGCATCGACCGCCAGACTGCGCGGCCGGTCGGTGTCGTAGCGGTCGGTGTTCAACGCGGTCTCGGCGGTATCCAGCAGAATTCGGGCGTTGTTGAGTGACATCGGCGCATAGCGCTCGGCCCGTAATTTTTCTGCCTGCTGAATCAGGTCTTTGGTTTCGTTCAGATAGTTAGCCTTGATCGCAGCAAGCTCTCCCGCCCGATAGGCCGTTTCCGCCTTATCGGCATAGCGTTGGGCGTATTTGATGCTGCTGCGCTCCAACCGGCGGGTCGCTTCGCTGAAGTTGGATTCGCCTTCGTCCCAGTCGTCAACGGCGTAGCTCGACGCCTCGCTCGACAGGGCGTCATTGCGGGCCTGGATCATGGCGTCGAATGCAAGGGCCGCAACTGCGGCCGCCTCAGCCGACTTGTTGTATTGCGCCTCGGCCCTGGTCAGATAGCGGCGGATCGAGTCGACGCTACCCGCGCGCTTGAAGGTCGCTTCGGCTCGCTGGTAATAGTCCATGGCTTCCGAAAAGCTGACCGGTGCCAGTAATGCGGCGTTCTGATCTTCGGCTCGGGTCCGAGCCTCATCGGTGTTGCTGAACAGCGGACCGCGCATGCTGGTAAGGCCCGCTTCTGCAAGAATGGGTGTCAGGAACAGGGCTGTCGAAAGCAGGGCTGCCATGGCAGACAGGAAGATTCGATGACGCATTATTTGTCGTCCGTTACATGGTTTTTTTCATAGATTTCAAAAGATTACGCGTCATCGACGGACGAAAACGGGAACTTCGACACGTTCGAGGCGATTGTTCCGTCTTTGCGGTAGGATTCTGTCGTTTTTTGAAGGAGTGACAGGGGCGATGGCTGCGCGGCAACCGGATGCAATTATCGTGGGCGCGGGAGTGATTGGCTGCTCGATCGCCTGGGCGCTGGCCAGACGCGGAATCAAAACCCTCAACCTCGATGCCCTGCCCGCGGCCGGGTACGGTTCGACCAGCCATTCATCGGCAATCATCCGACCTTTCTACTCCCACATCACCTCCTGCGCGCTGGCTCACGAAGCACGCTTTCTCTGGCAACGGTGGCCGGAGACAGTCGGCACCGAAGATGAGCGGGGATTCGCTCGGTACACGGAGTGCGGCGGGCTGATCCTGATCAGGGAAGGGGAGGAGGATGCCTACTCGCTGAACCTGTCGGTGCTGGATGAAGTAGGCGTCGACTACGAGCTGTTCGACTCGGCTCAGGTGGCCGAGTTGTATCCGGGAACCTGTCTGGATGCATTCGGACCGCCACGACCGATGGCCGATGAAAATTTCGGTCAACCCAGCGATGGGCGTATCGGAGGTGGCATCTTTCTTCCTCAAGCAGGTTATGTTTCTGATCCGCAGCTTGCCACTCACAACCTGCAGGTTGCCGCCGAGGCGCTCGGCGCGGAGTTTCGCTTCTCTGCTCGAATCGTGTCGATCGAACGGGATGGCCAGGCGGTGCACGGTGTGAGGCTCGATAACGGCGAGACGCTCAGGGCGCCCATTGTGGTCAACGCGGCGGGACCACATTCGCGACAGATCAATGAGTTGGCCGGGGTGGCGGACTCTCTCAAGATTACTACTCAGCCACATCGTCATGAAGTTGCTTACGTGACCGCGCCGGCTGCCTATATCGATCATGGCAATGGCTTCGTGGTGGATCTGGATGCCGGCGTGTATCAGCGTCCGGACGGCAAGGATCTTCTCATCGGTTCTGCAGACCCGGATTGTGATCCGCCGGACATCGTCGACCCGGATGATTACAACTCGGAATTCACCGAGCAATGGACGTTGCAGGTTTATCGGGCGGCCCAGCGTTTTCCGATGCTCGGCATCGAAAATACCGCGCGCGGTACGGTGGGTCTCTACGATGTCTCGGACGACTGGATTCCCATGTATGACAAGACCGACCTGGAGGGGTTCTATCTGGCGATCGGTACCAGCGGCAACCAGTTCAAGAACGCCCCGCTGGTGGGAGATCTGCTGGCGGAGATCATCATGGCAGCAGCGAAAGGACGCGATCACGACGAAACCCCGGCCCGGCTGGAATTGCCTCATGTCGGGCGCTCGGTGGATCTCTCTTTTTACTCCCGTAATCGCAAGCTGCAGAAGACCCGTTCCGTGCTGGCTTGAGCCGCCCGGCGTCATGCTGGCGAACTCAGAGCACGATCCTCAGTTATCACGTATATTTCCCGATGTGGGTGAGACCCACCATTCGATCTGTTTCGAGCTGGCAGGAGTGTTGATATGCGACGGGTTGTGGTCACCGGAATGGGTATTGTTTCCAGTATCGGTAATAACGTCTCGGAAGTACTGGATGCGTTGAAAAGCGGGCGATCGGGCATCTCGTTCCAGGATGAGTATGCCGAAATGGGGTTTCGTTCCCGCATTGCCGGTGCCATAGACATCGACTACGAATCCCGCATTGACCGCAAGGTACGCCGCTTCATGGGCCCTGGTTCCGCCTACAACTACGTCGCCATGGATGATGCGATCAAGGACGCTGGCTTGTCTGAAGCTGAGATCTCCGATCCTCGCACCGGTCTGGTGATGGGCTCTGGTGGCAGTTCCCTGGGAAACCTGGTGGTGGCAGCGGATACCTTGCGGGAGCGAGGCCTGAAGAGAATCGGTCCGTATGCCGTCACCAAGGTGATGTCCAGCACCAACTCGGCATGCCTGGCAACGCCTTTCAAGATCAAGGGTGTCAACTACACCATCAGTTCCGCCTGTGCTACCAGCGCCCACTGTATCGGAAACGGCGCCGAACTGATTCAGATGGGCAAACAGGACATCGTGTTTGCCGGTGGCGGTGAAGAGGTGCATTGGTCGATGAGCTCATGTTTCGACGCCATGGGGGCGTTGTCGACCGGCTATAACGACAAGCCCGAGAGCGCCTCGCGAGCCTTCGATGTGGATCGGGATGGATTCGTGATATCCGGTGGGGCCGGGGTCCTGGTGCTGGAGGAGCTCGATCATGCCCTCGCCAGAGGTGCGAAGGTGTATGACGAGCTGTC
>QIDL01000193.1 GCA_003228415.1 Gammaproteobacteria bacterium
GAGGGCCGCAAAAATAATCGATGCAACCACCATCAGGGGAACCGACAAGCGAGCCAGACGAGACAGGAAAGAGGGAGTAACGGATACTTGCGGATCTACCTCGAGGTCAACTGACGACTCTGACAACAAGGAGATTCCCGAAAAGAGTTTCTCGCGGTACTCCGGTTGGCGCATCTCATAACGCATCAAGGCCTGGGTAGTTCCCGTGGACAGAGCCAGTCCAGCCGGCATTTTCGTTGCGGACAAATGGGACGCGAGCACCGGCGCATTGCGATCGAGTGCGAAATACACCTCGTCGCGGCAATGTCGAGAAGCTACAGACCGGGGGCTGACATAGTAGAGAATCAGGCTTGCACCCAGAATTTCGTCGGCAAGCCTTTCGGGAAACTCGCTACCTGGTCTGATGCCCTCGTCGTACCATATGTTGATACCCTGATCGTGCAGCCAGTGTATTTCCGGATAAACGACCTTTGCGTCATCGTGAGCGTAGCAAACGAACACATACGGCTCGTTTCCATCGTAGGCTGGAAAAGGCTTGTCCAACCAACCTCCCTCTCGGCGAAGTTACAGGCTCAGCCCTGGTTCCCTGGATCAAGTATCCTTCAATCGGGTCCAGATATCACTGCGACCAAAGAGCGATATCCCCACATAGCCTCGTAGCTCCAGATGATCCGTGTCCTGGAGGGAGAGTCTGGACTTGTAGTACTTCCCGACATCGGGATCGTAGACCGTTCCGCCGTCCCATCGATTCTTTTCCTTGTCGTAGGTCAATCCTTCCAGCATGTCCAGGCCCAGAAGGCGGCGACCGCGTAGCGCCTCGTCCGGGTTGAGAGTGTCCAGAGCCGTCTCCCCTATGTTCACCCCGTTTTCGTCCTCCCCGGGGAAGAACGTGAATCTGCCGTAGAACATCTCTACACCGTCTACCGTTTTTGTGTAAATCTGAATGTGGGCAGGGTCACCGGTCGCCGATGTGGCCAACCAGGTCCCCAGAACGCCCTCCGATGCATCGGGGGCGTCCGAGGCATCGGAGGCTACCGATGGGTTTGCCGCCAGGACCGCCGCCACTAACGTCACGGTAAACGGGAACACTCGATTCTTCTCTGGGTTGCTCATAGGCCTTCCTTTGTGTTGTCACGGTTCAAGAGATACAAGTCGCGCAGGGTACCGAATGTCACAGGCCGTATCGAAATCTTCATCCCGCTGTGTTCAGCCTTTTTCAGTCCCTGGCTTCGATAAATATTACATTGTATATTATACGACGTAAATACATAGAATAAAAAGGCAGATGGCGGGCTTTTCCGGGCTATGCGCTTTGTAAGATAAGTATAATCGACGAGACAGCTGCTCGATCCTGCCGATCTCGAGTAGAAAACAGGGGGACCAGGGATATGTTTGATTTTCAGGCAACAATTAGATGGGTCACGGAAGTGCTGAAGGACCCTGCGGCAGCGGCGCTCGCTTACCGGGAAACATCGGCGGGCTGGCAACAATCTTTCCTGCAGCTCACATTACCGGTCTACGCGGCGGCTTTTCTGGTCGGTCTGATCGTCGCGCTCGTTACCGGAGGGACGTTTTTGTATGGCTCGCTGTCGGCGGGCGTATTCATCTTTTCGCTGCTCTGGTCTCTCGCCTGGACGTTCGTGATCGCATTCATATTCGATTTCCTGGCGGGTGTGTTCGACGGCAAGCGCGGTTTCGATGCCGCCTACTCGGTCGTGGCGCTGGCGATCATACCGTCCGCGCTGTGAACGGCGATCGGTCCCCTGCCCTGGTTCGGATGGTTGATCAGCCTTGCCGCCGGTATTTACAGCCTGGTGCTCGCCTACCGGTTCCTGCCTGTTTTCCTGGAGATTCCGGATGCCTCACGAATGAAGCACTACGTCGTCTCCATTATCGTTGCCCTCGTCGTGAATATCGTGGTGGCTGCAACCCTGGGATCGATGTTTGCCCCTTCGCTCACACAGCGGGCAGTTTTCGACGATCCGACGGAAAGCGTCAGCTCCGGATTGTTCGGTGGATTTGAACGTCAGGCGAGCCTCGCCGAAGCGGCGGCAAAGGATACTTTCGATCCGCCGGCTGATGGCAGGCTCAGCGACAGACAGGTTGAAAACTACGCGGACACGCTGCGAAAAACGCAGATGTTCCAGGATCGGCTGGGCAAATCCCTGCAGGGGATGGAGGATGAGGAGCCCTCTCTAACCGACATTTTCGATGGGGTCGGTGATGCGATACGCCTGTCGACCGCGGAGATGGAGGTGGTCAAGACGGCTGGTGGCAACTGGGCCGAGCATCAATGGGTCAAAGGACAAATCGAAACAGCCCGTATCCAGCAGGATCTCAATGACACCACCGAGTACAACTACCGGCTGTTTCAGCGCTATGAGGCTGAGATTACACCATTCGATTAAACTCAATGGTTCGAGAGGGCGCCCCGCCTGCGACGTCGAAACAGGGAACGGGTGTCAACAAGTTAGGCAACATCCTGTTGCCGTTTGCGTTGCCGCCAATAGTCCGCTTCTCCACCGCGAAGCCAGACTTTGGCGTCGCAACAATCGAAGCCAAGGGCATTATCTGGCGTTAGTCCATCTGCACCGCATAGCAGTTCGAGTTCTCTGGCCGTCATAGTGGGCCAGAAGGCCATGGCTTCCTCTGCGCTGGGATCGGCCGGTGGGTTTTCAGTGATACCCGGAGCCACTGCCTCGAGTGCCGCTTCGTATTGTTCATAAGGTCGATAGCCTGGCACCGTTTGCTCACCGGCAGGACCTTTGAAGATAAAGGTGGGGAGGTTGTACCGGTCATGGCCTTCGGAATGCATCATCGGTCCGGCCAGATGATCTACATCGGTCCGGGCAAGCTCGCGCACATAGTCATTGGGTTGGCGGGTTTCCTGCCAGTCTTCAAGGTACGCGGCTTGTACATCGTCTCGCTGGCAATCGCCTAACAAGGCCTCCAGATCAAGACCGTCAACACCCACCAGCGCAGCCGCGACCTGGTCGATGGCATCCACTGGAGTGCCGTAGAGGAATACCGCTTCGCGAAAGCGACGTAAAACACGTTCGGCGATTTCTGGACCCTGGCGTTCGGCGGCTTTGACCACCAGGCAGGGCGGATCGGTGGTCAGCGCCATATATCGGAGATCTTCAGGGTAAGGCATGCCGGTGATCCTGGTCACCCGCTTCCAGATCTTCAGATAAATCTGACCCGCTTCAAACGGATCCCACGGCTCAAAAATTTCCGCTTTGGAATTATCCCGACATAATCCGGCCATCACCAGGCGCCAGGAAACCCGTGTACCAAAACGCCAGAGCAACCGGCGTTTGATGGGCTCGGTGCCCCAGGCGATGGAACACAGTGGGTCCGTATATTCTATGACTTCGACGTCTGATTCCGCCATGGCGCGACTCCCTGGTGATCGGTCGATCTTGCCGGAGCACCAATTGAGTATCAAGGGACCCTGTGAACAACTCCCGTTTGCTTAGCGGAGTGAAATTCACAGCCGTTGTTGACATCTTTTCCCGCTGAGCCCGATGATTCGCACCGTTGATGCTTCCGGGATCAAACTTGCGGGGAAAAGCAAGCCATGAACGTAGCCAGAACAGCCCTCATTACCGGCGCTTCCGCCGGTCTGGGAAAAGTATTTGCCGACCAGCTTGCCGCCACTGGGACCAACCTGGTTCTCGTCGCCCGCCGATTGGAGAAACTGGAATGCGCAGCCACCGAACTGCGTGAACGTCACCGGGTCACAGTCAACTGCATTCAAGCCGATCTCGCCGATCCCGAGGCACCGCAGCGAATCTACGATGCCACGCGGAATCTCGGGCTGACGATCGACTATCTGATCAACAACGCCGGCTCCGGGGGACCGGATCTTTTGAATACGCGTGACTTCTCCGAGCAGCGGGCATTCCTCGAATTGATGATGATCTCCGTTGCGCAGATGTGTCATTTATTCGTGCCAGGCATGAAAGAACGGGCCTGGGGTCGTGTGGTCAACGTTTCCTCGGTGTCTGCGCGTATTCCACGTGCTGGTGGCTGCAACTATGGGCCAAGCAAGGCATATCTGGTGGCCCTTTCCGAGGAGCTGTCGCTGACATTACGTAGTCACGGCATCAAGGTCTGTGCACTATGCCCCGGCTTCACGCACACAGACTTCCACAACGAAGGTGATCTCAAAGCCATGAAGGAGAGCAGCGCTTCTATTATCTGGTATGACGCCGAAACGGTCGTCCGTGAGGGTCTGACCGCCCTGGAACAGGGTAAAAGCGTTTACGTTTCCGGGCGGCTCTACCGCTGGCTGGATCCGTTATTCCAGTCGGTGTGGACCCGAGGCCTGTTCAAGATCAGCGCAGCGCATTAGTCCATCCTCAAGGCCTGCTGTCAGTCTGAACAACCGTGTTTCACGAAGGCCAGTGCCTCGTTCAAATAGCCGGCCACTTCGGATTCACCCAGGGTCTCGTATCGAGCAAACAGCACGTACTCCTTCTTTACCGGCGCCTTTTCAAAATAGCGCAGCACTTTCGCGGTTCCGTCCGCAAGCAGCTCTTCTCGACGAGTGGGAGACAGTTTCAGGCCAAGGCCTTTCGGGGTCAACGATGCACAGATTCTGCCTTCCAGATAGAGCGCCGCACCGCTGAAGAAGTGTTTGCATTGCAGATCTTTGCTTCTCAGGTTCAGATCAACGGAATCGACAATCGAGCGCAGTTGATCCAGATAGGGTTGAGCCACGAAAATATGCTACCTGGGGTCAAGTCGAAAAAAGTACCGCGGTGCAAATCCAACCAGCAACATGAATCCGATACCATGGGGATTTTCGCGATCAACACGATCGTGTTCTTCGCCGGTCACCGGGACCGCGAGATACTCGCCGGTAGTGCCTTCCGAATCGATTCGCACGTTCGGATTTTCCAAGGTTTCGTAGTACCAGGCGCGAGGCCAGTGGTTGGCAGAGACGTAAATATGCCCGTTGCTGACATTGCGGACGAGAACCCGATCCGTAGAGATCCCATCCTCATCCGTTGTCGTTAAAACGAGCGTACCTTGGTTTTCGGGCTGGAAGTAGCCCAGCATGGATTCGAATAAAACCACGACCCCTACGTAAACGAGAAACAGGATCGCGACGATCTTCAGTGCTTTCACTCTGGAACTCCTCAAACCGGCGCCGCTCTCCAGGCACTTTCGCTGGACAGGTTGCAACGCTTGAAGTGAACCACATCGGATCCTGTTCGTCCAAACGGTAAGAAGAACTCCCCAGTGTTGAATTTGTGGCGAGAAATGACCTGTTTGACCACCCAACGAGAAGCTACTCTGCCCGATATCGGTTTTGGTCGGAGACCACAGATGCACCAGACGGATCGGACACGCCATGGGAAGGATGAAGCTGTCGATGATGAAGCGCTGTTTCAGCACCTCAAGTATCCACCGCAGGTAGCCTGGCCCACGGTGTTTCTTTTTCTCGTTTCCACGATTGTATTTGTTGGTACAACCAGTCTCGCGGTGCAAGGCGAGCTCGCCATGACCGTTGGGATGCTGATCAATTCGGTATGTTTATACAATCTGTTCAGCGTATTTCACGACGCGTCGCACAGCGCCGTCTCCAGAAACCGCAGGCTCAACGACACTATCGGCTACCTGTCTTTCGGACTGCTTTCTCCACATATGCCTTTCAATGTCTTGCGTTCGATACATATGATCCATCACAAGAACGCTAATTCCGAAAGCGACATAGCGGATACCTACGTGACTCGAGGTCCCTGGTGGCTGTTACCGCTACGCTGGTTGACCCTGGATGTCAGCTACCTGCGTACCTACTGGAAGAGGCGAGCGTTTCGCAAAACCGGGGAAAAGGCCATTCTGATGCTGGCGTTCTCACTGACGGCGATTACCATTGCAGTGTTACTCTGGCTCGGATACTGGCAGGAACTTCTGATGCTGTGGTTCATACCCGGGCGCATCACCATCCTGCTCATCAGCCTGGTTTTTGTGTACCTGCCACATTACCCACACACAGTTACGCAGAAAGAAGACCCGTACCAGGCAACGAGCATCCGCAAAGGATGGGAGTGGTTGCTGAATCCGCTATTTCTATATCAGAATTACCATCTGGTTCATCACCTGTACCCGGCGGCACCTTTTTACCGCATGCAGAAAATCTGGGAGGCACGTCAGCGTTTCCATATGGAACACAACCCCGCAGTAGTTGACGCGTTCGGGCTCAGGCCTAGCCACCAGACCCTGCTGCCCGTTCATAGTCCTGTGAGATAAGCCATGCCTCATATTGAAACGATTGCGCCTAGATTTGCGAGTGGCGAAACCGCCGATGTATATCGATATATGGGCGAGGTCGGCAGCGGATCGACATGGGCGCCAGACGCCAAGTTACCGGCCAATGTTGCCCAGATCGTCCAGCTGTTCAGCATAAAGCCAGCCAATATGCGGCGCATGATCCGATCCTGGGAACTGTCCATGTGGAGCGGGACCGAACCCAGAGCCAACAGAGAGCTCATCGCCGCAATCGTCTCTAGGGTCAACAGTTGCGTCTACTGAACCGATGCCCATGAGGCATTCCTGCAGGCTGCAGGAGGAGACGCAAAACGTGCTGGAGCGTTGGTTGACGGTACGCTGACCGATGCCACGGAGTTCGAACGTGCCGCAATCGCCCTGGTCGGAGCCGCCTTTGAAAGACCCCGTGAATTGACGAGCGCAGACCTGGATCCGTTACGTGAAATCGTGGGAGAAAGTGCGATCGACTACGCGCTGGTACTGACGATGTTTCACTTCATCAATCGT
>QIDL01000539.1 GCA_003228415.1 Gammaproteobacteria bacterium
TATGCATGCTCAGACGGCGTCAGCGCTCCGAGCAGCTGCACCAGAACTCCCCCCGCCCGGGCAATGCCGATCACCGACTCGACATACTCGATACAGTTCTGCTGCAGCACGGCTACCCGATCTCCCACCTCGAGGCCGATACTCTGCAAGCGGCTGGCAATAGCGGTGGCCCGTTCTTCGAGTTCAGCGTAGGTTCGCGAGCGCTCACCATCGACCAGGGCGATGCGATCGGGCCAGTGGCGCGCCGCTCGCGCCGGATAGTGGGAATACGGGTGGATCACGACGACTCATCCAGGTGGCGCTCCGCTGGACCGGCATAGTGAGCGCCGAGCGCGTCCGGGATGATACGCAGCGGCACGCCATCACGAATCTCTTCGGTAATGTGCGCCAACAACGCTATTCCGTAGCTCAGCGCCCCCAATCCACCGATGACCAGCGGATCGAATTCGAGGTCCGCCAGCACGGCGCCGATCGCACCGGCGAGGTTGATGGGAATCTGCCGACCTTTACGTGTTGCGAGTTCGGCTTCAATGGCATCCAACAACCGGCCATGCTGACGCCAACCGTCGAGTTGCAGCGCCAACCGACGCACCGTGACGGCTCTTGGCTCGGCCTGCTTGTGCAGCGGGTGGCCGAGGCCCGGAACCGCGCCACGACGCTCGAGCCAGAGATCGATCGCGCGTGCGCTGGCCGCGGCCGTTTCCAGATCCCAGGAGACCGCCTCCATCAGCATCTCGGCAGGCTCCTGAGGTGAGCCGGTGACCGAACCGGTGGCCAGCATGCCGCTCGCCAACGCGGGAACCACCGAATCCGGAAAAGCCGATGCCGTGAATCGAGCGGCCCCTACGGCAGCACTGATGAATTGCTGATCCATGCCGCTGCGCAGGACCAGATCGAATAGCGCCGCCTCCCGCTCATCCGCAAGTTCGCCCCGTATAATCAGAAAAGCGGATTCGGTGTAACTCAGGCCTTCGATCAGTTCCTCGACCGGGTAACCGCGCACGCGGATCTTACCGCCTTCGGCACGGCTGATTTTCGTGGTCCAGTATTCCCCCCAATCACCCGAGGCGACGAATTGGCCGATGTGTCTGGGACGTGGATCGGTTGGCAGGTCTGGCATCTCGGCTTCCTCGCTTGACGTCTGGTCAGTTGGTGTCGACCGGCGGAGTTTCCAGAGGCCGGAAACGGGGCAGCATGAAACCGTCTTCCTCTTGAAAACAGACTTCCAGCTGCATGCCGATATGGATTTTTTCGAAGGCACACTCCACGATATTGGACACCAGCCGCGGTCCCTCCTCGAGTTGGATCAGCGCAACCACATAGGGTGCTGGAATGGCAGGATGGTAGGTCCGCCGGTAGACGGCGAAACTGAACACTTCACCTCTTCCGGATACGGCTTGCAGAGAGAAATCGGCGGACCAGCATTTCGGGCAGTTGGGCACCCCGGGCATGAAGCGATGACTGCACTGTCCGCAAACGGCTATCTTCAATTCCTTGTTCTGACAACCCTCCCAGAAAGGCCGGGTGAAGGCTGACAGTTCGGGTAGCGGATAGGTCTGCTGGTCTTTGCTGCTCATCGTCCTGCCAGTCAATTTGCGAGAATGAGCGTCGAGTGAGTATTCATGCCGAGTCCGTGACCCGTGACCAACGCGATCTCGGGAGTATCGAGCTGCCGGTCTCCCGCCGTCCCGCGCAGTTGTCGAACCGCTTCGATCACGTGCATCATTCCACCGCCGTAGCATTCTGCCAGCAAGCCGCCACTGGTATTGACCGGCAATTCGCCGCCAGGTCCGATCCGTCCTTCGGTTACGAACGCACCCGCCTCTCCCTTGCCACAAAACCCGTAGTCTTCGAGTTGCATCAGTACCACGATCGTAAAGCAGTCATAGAGCATCGCGACATCGACGTCGGCGGCGCTGATACCCGCGCGCGCGAACGTCTCGGGACCGCATCGAGCAGCAGGCAATTCATCGAAATGCTCGAGCGAAGACCATGTCGACAGACTGCTCGCCTGGCCGTGGCCGAGTATCCGGGTCGGCTTGTGGCGCAGGTCTGCCGCCCGCTCGGCAGCAACGACCAGCACCGCGGCGGCACCATCGGACACCAGACAGCAATCGGGACGCTTGAGTGGCTCCACGATCGAATCGGCAGCCAGGTATTCATCCAATGTCAGCAGATCCCGTTTCTGCGCGTGTGGTGTTCGTGCAGCGTGTGCTCGGGCCGCGATGGCAACCGCAGCCAGATGCTCTTCTCTGGTGCCCCAGAGATGCATGTGACGACGAGCCGCAAGGGCATGAATGCCAACGGCGCCGAACAAGCCGAATGCCGCATCGTCGCCACGGCCATACCCGAAAGACCCCGGAGACGAGAGTGCCGAGTCTCCATACACACAGAGACAGACCGAGCACAGGCCCGCCTCGATGGCCAGGACCGCCCGCTGCACGATGGCGGCGCTGCTGGCGCCACCTAGAATGTCGGAGCCCGTGTACGACGGATCGAGACCGAGATAGTGACCGAGCGCCAGATAGTGCGGGGTGATCCCGTCGAGAATACCCTGGGAGGGTCCGGGATCTGTGATCAACCCATCGACATCCTGCGGCTCGAGCCCGGCATCTTCCAGCGTGCGCCTGGCGGCTTCCACCTCCAGATCGAACGCCGTACGCTCCGGCAACCGACCGAACGCCGTGTGGCCGATACCGCCAATCACCGCCTGGCCGGTCATTCGATGAGTGACCTGACAACGGAATTCGCCAACATGATCAACTCATGTCTCCCTCGATCATCACGCGGCCCGATGGTCTGCCTGTGTATTGAGTGCAACTCAGTTAACGAGCTATACTCAAAGTATAACTTCGGTTCCTGCGGATGCAACCGCGCATCACGGCATGACCGATCCACGTCGACCACCCAAGCAGAGACGAGCCATGACGGACTACAGTTCATATCAATTTATCCAGGTCACCACCGACGACGGTATTGCCACCATCACGCTGAATCGGCCGGAGCGTCGCAATGCGGCCCATGACCCGATGCATCGTGAACTGGAGACCATCTTCACCGATGTCGGCGAAGACGACTCGATCCGCGCCATCGTGCTGACCGGCGCCGGTGAAACTTTCTGCGCCGGTGGTGATGCCGCATCCATGGACTCGGGAGAGTTCAACCCGACCGGGCCGAGGATTCCATTCAATGGCGTACGTCGTCTGGTGAACCATATGCTCGACGTCGAGCAACCCATCATCGGGGCCATCAACGGCGATGCGGCAGGGCTCGGCGCGACAATTGCGCTGTTGTGCGATGTGACCTACGTGGCGGAGTCGGCGCGAATCGGCGATACCCATGTGAAGATGGGGTTGGTGGCAGGGGACGGGGGTGCGGTGATCTGGCCGGCACTGATCGGCATGGCGCGCGCCAAACAGTATCTCTTGACCGGCGATTGGATTTCCGGCACCGAGGCAGAGCGTATCGGGCTGGTAAACCATGCATTGCCAACCGACCAGGTGCTGACGGCGGCAACCGCGTTCGCGCGACGCATGGCCGAAGGTGCGCCGATGGCCATACGCTGGACCAAATATTCCATGAACAAACTGCTGCGCGATCAGGTCAACCTGGCGCTGGATACCTCCATGTTCCTGGAGGCGGCAACCATGGGTACCGAAGATCTCCGGGAGGCGGCCAAGGCGTTTCTCGAAAAACGCCCGCCGCGTTTTCAGGGTCGCTGATCGCCCCCGCCGGGTGGGAGTACCCGGGGCGTCGCTAACGCTTCCCTGCCCATAGCGTTATCCGGTGTGCTCAGCGAGATACCGATCGCGCAGCACGAATTTCTGTATTTTGCCGGATGCGGTGGTCGGAAGCTCGTCCACAAACACCCAATCGGATGGTGTCTTGTGCGGTGCGAGCTGTGCCCGCAGGTAGTCGTGGAGCACTTCCCTGCCGACCTCGGCCTGCGGCGCCGCACGCACAAAGGCGACAACCCGTTCTCCCCACTTCTCATCCGGCACGCCAACCACAGCAACATCTACCACATGCGGATGTGCGAACAGGACCTCCTCGATCTCCCGCGGATAAATGTTTTCTCCGCCACGGATGATCATGTCTTTGATGCGGCCCGCAACGCGACAATACCCGCGGCTGTCCATGGTCCCCAGATCGCCGGTATGCAGCCAGCCTTCCTCATCGATGGCAGCAGCGGTCGCCTCGGGCATATCGTGGTACCCGTACATGACAGCATAACCACGGGTGCAGATTTCCCCTGCTACGCCCGGTGCGACCGTCTCGCCGGTTCCCGGGTCGACAATCCGGACTTCGGTTTGCGGCAGCGGAAGACCCACGGTTTCGGCTTTGTCCTCGGCCCCATCTCCGGGTCGGGTCTTCATCATCGAGCAGGATGCTTCCGTTTGACCGAACAGCACCGAGAAATCCACGCCCAGCGTGGACTCAATCTGCCGAACCAACGCCGCCGGAACGGTCGCACCTCCGGCGCCGATGGTCTCCAGCGTGCTGAGATCCTGTTGATTGAAGCTCGGGTGTTCCATCATGGCAATCAGAATGGTCGGAACCCCGCCCATCACCGTGGCACCCTCCTGTCTGGCCATTGCCAGCGCCAGACCGGGATCGAAGACCGTGGGCTGGATGAGCTTTGACTGACTTGTCATCGCGCCGAGTACCCCGACCACGCAGCCGGCCACATGAAACAACGGCAGCGGATTCAAGAACGCCCCATCGCCGGTGAGCCCCAGGCCGCTGGCAACGAAACGACCGTTGTTGGTGATTCCTCGATGATGCAGGATCGCTCCTTTGGGTGCGCCTGTGGTTCCCGAGGTATATTGGATCTGTGCAGGATCCTCGGGCGAGACCGGCGGCAGACGCTGGGTTGGCGAGCCGGATTTACACAGCTCATCCCAATCGGTGAAGCTGATGGTTGTTCGTAGCGTCGCGACCTCGGCCTGGGCGGCCTCGACCCAGTCCGCCATTGGATTGCCCCTGAATTCCGGGACATGGACTATTCCTGCAGCGCCGGATTGCCTCAGCGCATAGGTCAATTCTGCCTGCCTGTATGAGGGATTGAGCGGCACAAGTACCAACCCTGCCATTCCGACGCCGAATTGCAGCAGCACCCATTCCGGCAGGTTCGGTGCCCACACCGCGATGCGTTCTCCAGGTTCGAACCGCGCCAGCAACGCGCGGGCAATCTGTTGCGCCTGCTCAGCCATTTCCGAAAAACACCAGCGTCGGCGCTCGTCACTATCGGGTGTGCCCGATACCAGGCCGATTCGCCCCGGATGCGCCTCGGCGGCCTCGCCGAGCACGCTGCCGACGGTGGACTCCAGTACCGGTTCGGCACGATCCGCAGGCAGGTACGACCGCGTGAGATTCCGGCTCATGGGAGTTCGGGCCGGCTGTCGATGGTGGCAGGGGTCCCTTTCAGGACGCCAAGGTTACGACCCACCTGCACCGGCACATCGAAGTGGTGTGGATCGAAGATCAGGAAGTCGGGTAGCCTATCCCGGTCGAGATCACCAAAATGAATGTTGCCGGCGCTCGACAGGCGTTGACGACCAGCGTGATTCGAGAAAGGCCCCCTCGAATCACCGAGGTAGACTTCTATCGCATCCCCTTTGGCCGAGGACACGAAGTCGAGGAATCCGTCCGCATTGAGGTCGATGTTTGCGGTGGGGAAGAAACCCTTCGGTCGGAAGGTGTCGAAGCTGATCGGGATAGACAGCTTCTTCCTCATCAAGGGTTTTTCGCGGAAACCGGTCCCTGCCTCAAAAGCGTGAATCGAAGCCTGGATGTCGATCTCCCGGGTTACCAGCAACTCGATGATCTCGAAAACGCCGAACTGCAACTCAATGCGCAGCAGCTCCTGGCGGCCATCCCGGTCTATGTCATACAGCACATTCGACCCCAGACTGGACTCGCTCACCATCGTCTGGTCGGGCGCGTCGAGGTGCCACTCACCATCGTGATTCATGTGCACGTCGATGGTCGTCGTGGCGTTGCCGAAGCCCCCTTCGACGTGGGATATCAGCAGATCCAGCCGGTGATCGCCATCGATGTCGTGCGCTTCTGCGGTGACGCCGCCCGAGCCGCTGATGTGGTCCTTCGGGGTCACCAGCCGCAGCGGGTAGGTCCGGCTCGGTTGGCGCGCAAAGCCGCCATCCTGTTGACGGAGGAAGACCCGTATCTCGTGCCGGGTAGATGAGACGATGTCGGCACGCGCATCACCGTTCACGTCACCGACCGCGAGCTTCGGCACGTCGAGAAAGATCTGCAAATCGCTTTCGATGGACACCAGCCCGGTATCCGGCAGGATGAAGTAGTTCGCACGACGCGCTATCTCGACCTGGGCCAGCACCTCGCCGCTCCCCGTCAGTGCCGTCAGCAAACCGAGCTGCGGCACCATTATCCAGGGTTCGGCGCCGAACTCCCGATAGACGAGTTTGAACCGTTCTAAACCGCGTTCGTCCTCGGCGAGGCCGATGGTGGCAGGACCCGGGACGGGAAGCTTCCAGCTCTGGCCCGATGAGTCGGCCAGTGACAGGAGAGTCACCCCATCGGATTGCAGAAAAACCAGCTCTTCGCCCGGGCTCTGCGGGACGACGTCCGCGACGTCATAAACGGCGCTGCCGGCGGGGACCGCCAGCTGGTGATTGGGACGCGTCGGGTAAGAGCCTTCCGCTGTCTGCAGGTAGACCCGTATGGTGCGCTTCTCTTCCGGTGGAATTCCTTCCAACGCGACGACGAAGAAGTCGGGGCGTC
>QIDL01000537.1 GCA_003228415.1 Gammaproteobacteria bacterium
ACTGTACCCATCTCTAAAGAGCACCTGCGTGACAGCGACTATCGTCGCTGTCACAGCTCATCTCATAGCGCGTACGACTGTCCCACGGTTAGGACCACGCGAATATTCGTACATCCACGTAGGTGTTAGATACAGGCCATTCGGTTGACCGCAGCGACCCTCCATGAGTTCTCACAGGTACCTCGCCAATCGGAGAGTGATAAAGCTGTCGTTACGGAATCCGCCAAGGTATAGATCTTGAGGGTCAACGTTGATCAACCAACGCAGTTCCGCCTCGAACTTCCACGCCTCTCCCAGACGACGCTCGGCTTCGACGATCGCGAAGGTGCCGTTATCTTCAACGATGGCACCAGCCAGGATCGCAGTATCCTCGAAGTCGTTCAGGCCCAATCGAAAACCTGCAAACCAACCATCGTTGTAAATCGTTGGCGGTGCAGTCTCATCCCTGCCGTCGTAGAGATACTCCAGCAACACTCCAAGATCGGTACCGCTGTCACCGAGAGCATAGAATGTGTATTCGAAACCGGCGACCGTCGCGCCGAAAGTCTTGCCGCTTCCCTGCCGACCTATCGCTTCGAGCTTCCACAACCAGAAGCCTTTGGTGTATTGAAGGTCGACGCCGATCTGATCAATGACATCGTAGCGTGGAATCAGTACCAGGCCATCGCCCGACGAATCGCCTCGGAGCAGGAACCGAGGTTCTCGCGAGGTGCCGTGGAATCCAGACAAACCCAGATCCCAGTCGCCAATAACGTTGGACCATCTGAAGGCCAGGTCGAGTCGACTCTGCTTTGCGCCGGATTGGTATTCCGCGCGGTCAGTATCAACGGGGAGTATGCCGCGCAGTCGCGCATCGGCGGCAGGAAACGTGCGCTCACGAAACCCGGGTAACAGGAACGCCGTAAACACCCCGAAATTGGTCCAGCGCTCCACCGCAATCATGGGCTGGCCGAGTCTGTCCTCCTCGTCATAGTCTTCTACCTGGTCGACCTGGTTGATAATGTCGACAAGATGACGCGATTCGGTCACCCCCCAGAACACCTTCCCCAACCCTGCCTGCACAGACCAGGGACCGTTTAGATATTGCCAGAGAAATTCCCGAAAGTCTGCGTGTGTGCGATTCGAATCATCCGCGTCATAGCGTAGATATGGCGAAATCGTCAGTCGTTGCGCGCCTTGTTGCCATTCGATACGCAATTCGGGCGCGAGGACCGCTGAGGGAGAAAGGCGGTTGTCGTTCTGTTCCGGAAACAACGGCGCTTCAAAAAAAATGCGTGGCTCCAGGCTGACGTATCCCGACCAGTCGACGGAACCGGCGACAGCGGCCGCACTCAGCAGCAATGCCACCGGCAGCACCCACACAACTCGATAGGTTTCACACACGCCCATGTCACCGCAGCAGCCGCAACTTCGACGGTTCAAAGTCCTGCCTGGTCAGACCCGTCTGAAACAGGAACGGTGAGAACGTGAGCCGTGTGGTCTTTCCGGTCAGATGGTTCTCCATGATCAGCGTGTGGGCACGCCAATATCGATCGTTGTAGATGCGATAGTCCTCGAAGTGCAGAGTCTTCTGGAACCGGCCTTTCTTGTCGAAGAACTCCGTTTTGATCGGCCGGTACTCGATCTCATCCAACCATGCAAACTGTTTCGTATACCCCGAATTCTCGTACCGGGGTTTGCGTTCAATGACAAAACACTGCAACTCCCCACAGGCTTCATTCTTCAGCCAGCGATAGTCGAATTTCTCGACTTCGTTGCTCAGCAAATCCTCATAGGCGAATTCACTGCCCATGAACGCACTCGACTTGTTGGCGGAGGCGATACGCTTCACGCGCTTGAGCGATGGCAGGAACAACCACTGATCATCGTTCCGAGAAATATGTGTATAACTCAGAAACGCTGTTCCCTCTATGTCGCGCGGTTCATAAAAGGTGGTTAGCGCTTTATCACCCTCACCGGGGTCGGTGGCTTCCAGGGTTTTCCAACTGAGTCGGCGTGTCCGCTGGCGGCCTTCCGCGTTGGTCAAAAGCATCGTCAGTTCGGTCGTCGTATCACCAAAACCCTGATCACGCCGATCCGCCTCGATCGCCACCGCACGTCCCTGCTCCTCGGGTGAAGGAACCGGGGCATCGGTGGATTGCTGCCCCCATACGGGCAGTACCAACAGCATCAGGCTCAACAACATCAAACATCGGGTCATGGCTGCACCTCGGTGTTGCCCAGATAGCCTTCGGGGGATGCCTGGAAGCGCTCGAGACAACGCTGAGAGCAGAATACGTAGCGCTGACCGTCCAGTTGTGTCGTGATCTCGGCCGTCCACTCGTCGACGCGCATCCCACACACCGGGTCACGCACCCAGACATGCTGTTCGTTCTTGCGATCCCTGAGACGGCCATCCTCGAGCCATAGGATTCGATCGGCAACATCTTCCGCCCGCGGATCGTGGGTCACCAGAATCACCGAACGCCCTTCATCACGAACGACGTCGTGCAGGATCATCATCACCGCCTGACCGTTGACCGAGTCCAGATTACCCGTAGGCTCGTCGGCCAGGATCAATGGAGGTTCGTTGATGAGCGCGCGCGCGATAGCAACCCGTTGTTTTTCACCGCCGGAAAGCGTTGCGGGGCGACTTCTGCGGCGTTCGGACAGGCCCAGTTGATCGATCAGATATTCTGCGCGCCCGGTCGCCTCGCCTATACCTCCCGGGAGCAGCCGGGACGGAAAAAGTATGTTCTCTTCGACTGTCAGCGCCTCGAGAAGATTGAAAGCCTGAAAAACGAATCCGATGCTACGTGCACGGATTCCGGGTAACGAGGACTCGTTCAACGCCGTTATCTCGGTGCCGTCCAGGACCACCTGTCCGGAGGTCGGTCGTAAGAGCCCGCCAATCATCGACAACAATGTGGTCTTGCCCGATCCCGACGGGCCCATGATCAGCACCAGTTCGCCGCGACCAATTTCCAGTGAAACATCGTCTACGGCCCGTACCTGTGTGCGACCACCGCCAAACGCCTTCACCAGATGCGAAGCGTTCAGCACATTTTTGTCAGTCATGTTCCGTAACCTCTATGCTTGAAACGCAGACAACGGATCAACACGGGCGATCTGACGCGCCGGGATGATCGACGCGGCCACCGCCACCAGAACGCCGACGAGGCCGATGCGAACAACGGATATGGGCATCAACAGCAGTGTCACCTGTGGTAAGAAAGCGTTCGTCAGTGGGATCGCGATCAACGTAAACCCTGTTGCAAACACCACGCTAGCCAACGTGATGACGCACGCCTGCACGGCAACGGTCAGATACAGCGTCCTGTTGGTGACGCCGAGCGCCTTCGCGATGGCCAGTTCCCGGCGCTGCCGGGTAATTTGCGAGTAGATCGTGAATGCCACCAGCAGGACGGCCAACGCGCCACCAATCACCGTCATGAGCGCGATGGTTTCAGCACCCATTTGCAGCGCCATTTGCCTATCGTTGATCACGAACTGTTTCGCCGGCAGCGCATGCACTTTCTCGACATTGCTTTCGATGCGGTCTACCAAGTCTGTCGGATTGACTCCTGGTTCTGCTTTCACCAGTACGAAACTGGTTATATCAAGCGACGTCATGATGTCTTCGAGATCTGTTTTAGTGATAAAAAAGACCGGATTTGCGATGGAAAACGTACCGTCAGATAACCCGACTATCTCGAAATTCTGATCTGTGATGCGAATCTTGTCGCCAAGCCCAACGTCGCTCATACGAGCCAGCACATCCGGAACCACCGCTTCACCGATACCGGGCTCGACTTTGCCCGCGACCATCGCCCACGGTCCGGCAGTTGCGCCAGGCACATCGAGTCCAACGACGTACGAGAACCACTGTTTACCGCCTGCTTCGACCACGGAATTGAGGTATAGAATCGGCTCGGCCGATGCCACACCGGGCACGTCGGCGATCTGCGTAGCTTTCCAGTCGGAGAGATAGGAGGTCGACATATGCATATTGGATACCCCGCGCTGCATCACCCAGATATCGGCGTCTGCGTGTTCGACATATGCCACAATCTGTTCGGCTTCGCCCGCGAACACTGCTTCAAAGAACATCACCAACGAAAAAGCACAACCGGCCGCGGCAATGCTGCTGGCCAGTCCCAGCGGGGTCGAGAACATGTTCTTAAACGTCCATTGCCACATCTCTAACTCCTGAACACAACACTGGGATCGACCCGACGAATCAACCGTATCGGAACCAACGCACCGACTACGGCAAACACAATGCAGGCAGTAGCAGTGCGTAGAACCGGTCCGGCTTCCGTGGGTAGAATCAAATACAGCGGCATGAGGACCTCAATCAGTTGACTGACGAGAGATGCCAGCGCAATGCCGATGGGAATGGCCGCCAGCGCGTAAACCAGTGCCTCCACAACGACGCTTGCACTCAGGAACAGATGTGAGAAACCCAGAGCTTTCAACACACCGAACTCGTGGCGTCGGACATTGACCGCTGCAAACATGATGATCGCAGTCACCAACACACCAATCAGGTATCCCACGCTGATCAACAACTGCATGATCGGCCCAAAAAAGGTACGGCCCAGTTCAGCGTCTTGCTCTGCCAGAACCTCCGGGAAGAAGACATCCGCATCGTTCACACCGGCTTCAATGCCTTCGGCCACTACAGAACGATCTACTCCAGGTTCCAGTTTCACGAGCAGAAAACTCACCAACGGAAGCGTGCTGATGTCGCCGGCAATATCGGACTCGAAGTAGAAATCGATCAAATCGTCGTAACTCGCAAACGCGAACGACGTAAAAAAGGCCGCCGCAGCGTTCGCAATACCAGAGACGCGGAATTCGAAATCGGACACGACCAGCGGATCCCCAACCTGAAGCGCGTATTTCTTGGCCAACGAGTGGTCAATGACGATGTCTCTGGGATTCTGAATGTTGTTGCCTGCCACGAACTCCCGCGGCCCGCCGCGTTCATCGAATATCCACAGGAAAATGGGTGTCCGCAGACCGCCTTGCTCATATATAACCGGAATACCGGTCAACGGGTGCGCCACGGCGACACCCTCTATGGCCTCAACATCACGACGCGAAAATTGCCGTAAGCTCGACCGTGTGGCTATCATGTTCGATACGCCGGCCTGCGTCACGATGAGGTCTGCATCGCGGTCGGTTACCGCATAGCGGAGCTGCTCGATGATGCCCTCGTTAAATCCTTCGAGGATCAATATGACCGCAACCACTGCAGCAATCGCGATGACTGTCAGCCCCATTCGCATCGGTTCGTAAAGCAGCTGACGATAAATCAGACGAAACATCTCTCAGCCTTCTTTCGAGCTCACCACTGGAGCCAGGTTACCAGGGCCGCCGATCAGGCCCATCGCGGCCAGCCCATTGGGAGTGGGCCAGAAATCGGGTTTGATTCGCTCATGGTCATCACTCACCTGCCACAGGGTGACAACACTCACCCTAGAACATGTACCCAACACTCAGGTCAAGCCAGGAATACTTTCAGGTTGTCCGGCATGAAGCGGGATATAGTCGTTACGTCGAAAAGTCATGTATAGCCTCATCTAGTGATCGATCATGTGTCGGCCTGGCAACGGGAGTTCCGCTTTGTTGGAGAAACCCGCATTGTCGCGCATTACAATCTCATCTTGATTGTCGCCAGGCATCGTTGAGACATCGGCCATTGATCCGTACGATCAGCAGCGTATCATGCCGATTGTGTGATTTAATGTGTGAGTACGTACACATGGCGACCAATCTTTCTCTAGACCCCGACCTGCTGAACAGAGCATTCGAGGTCAGCGGCGAAAAGACGAAAAAGGCAACTGTCACCAGGGCGCTGCAGGAATTTGTCGCGCGACGCGAACAGAAGAAGCTTGCAGAATTGTTCGGCCAGTTGGAGTGGAATGACGACTTCGACTACAAGCAGGAACGCTCCCGCTGATGCAGCTATTCGTCGACACCAGCGTCTGGTCTCAGGCCTTTCGCCGGGACACCCCGCCCGACCGTCCCGAGGTTTCGCGACTCAGCATTGCCCTGGAATCGGGCGAGACAATCTTCACGACCGGCCTGATCCTCCAGGAACTGCTCCAGGGATTCAATGGTCCGAAATCTGTGTCCAGGATCATCGGTCACTTCGACCCTCTACCTCTCCTGACACCCCGTCGATCCGATCACATCGAGGCCGCGAAACTCCGCAATGAGTGCCGTAGGAAGGGTGTTCAGATCGGTACCATCGATGCGCTGCTCGCTCGCCTCTGCATCGTCCACAACCTGACAATGCTGTCAGCAGACACGGACTTCAGAAGGATAGCCCGGCACAGTGATCTACAAGTCTGGCAATAGTCCACATCCAATTCGACACACCATGACCGACGTTGGGGGGCGCTGTGCTTACTCAGGAACCTGAACGCGCTACCGGGGCTGATACCAGATCGGAGAGGTATAGGCGCGCTCGCGCAGAACCGGTTTGCCTTCCGCGGGCGTCTGCATACCCAGGGCTAGGGCATCGAGCAACGAATGTCGCGGAGTAGGAATCTGCAGCACACGAACGTAGTAAAAGGCAGGCAACGTTGGATCAAATTGAGCATCCGACCAGACCGTAGCAAGCTGAGTGGCGCCAATGGTGTTCGTATATCGCCCGGTTGCCCGATCTACCGTGTCACCCACATCGGCTGGCTCACCGTCCGCGCCGAGTTCGCGCCCCGCCGACCACACGATGTCGCGCACCTTTTCATGCTCCA
>QIDL01000169.1 GCA_003228415.1 Gammaproteobacteria bacterium
AAGAAGGCCGATCGGTATCGATCGACACGAGATCTGTTACTCGACTGCAGCTTCAGCCGGTGTCGTCACAGCATTCTTTCGTGCTTTCGTGAAGAGCTTCTTGACCATATCAGATGGCTGAGCACCCACGCTCATCCAGTAGTCTGCTCGACCCAGGTCAACACGCAGCGATTCAGACTGCCCCTCGGCGACGGGATTGTAAAATCCCAGCCGTTCGATGAAACGCCCATCACGTCTAGCTGCACGATCGGAAACCGTGATGTGATAGAACGGGTTTTTCTTGGATCCATGTCGCGCCAGGCGAATCGTAACCATTTGAGTTCTCTAAGTTTTACCCGAGTACGAAAGGCGCGGTATTGTAATGAATCGCACTCGGCTTGCAAGTCCTGATTTGACCCGCTGTAGCCCTGCAGGGTCCTGAATACCGGCTATCTCGGAAAGCCAGGAGGCTGCCTCATACCCTGCAGACCCCGCATCATCTTCTGCATACCCCCTTTTTTGGTGACTTTTTTCATCATTTTCTGCATCTGCCTGTGCTGCTTGAGAAGGCGATTCACATCGGTGATCTGGGTACCGCTACCGCGGGCGATCCGCTTCTTGCGTGACCCGTTGATCACATCCGGAAAACGACGTTCCTGAGGGGTCATGGAATCGATGATGACGGCCATCTGCATGAATGCGCCATCATTCACCTGCGATTGGACATTCTGAGGCAGCTGATTCATCCCGGGCAGTTTGTCCATCATGCTGCCGATACCTCCCATATTGGACATCTGGGCAAGCTGATCACGAAAATCTCCCAGGTCAAACTTGGTGCCACGCTGAATTTTCTTCGCCAGCCGTTCGGCTTTCTTTTTGTCGACCTTGCGCTCGGCTTCTTCGATGAGCGAGAGCATGTCACCCATGCCGAGGATGCGTGAGGCCAACCGGTCGGGATGAAAGGGTTCAAGCGCGTCGGTGCTCTCCCCCATGCCGATAAACTTGATCGGTTTCCCGGTGATGCTGCGTACGGAGAGGGCAGCACCTCCCCTCGCGTCACCATCCGCTTTTGCCAGCACCACCCCAGTCAGGCTGATCGCATCATCAAATGCTTTGGCGGTGACGGCCGCATCCTGACCGGTCATGGCATCGACGACGAATAGTGTTTCTATGGGATTCAACGCGATCTGCAACGATCTGATCTCGGCCATCATTTTCTCATCGATGGCGAGCCTTCCCGCTGTGTCCACAAGCAACACGTCGGCAAACTGGTTTGTCGCTTCAACGACTGCTCGATTGACAATGTCCAGCGGTGACTCATCCTGAGATGATGGAATATGGACAGCGCCTACCTCTCGAGACAGAGTTTCGAGCTGCTCGATGGCCGCCGGACGATAGACGTCGGCACTGACCACAGCGACCTTTTTTCGCTCACGTTCTTTCAACAGCCGGGCGAGTTTCGCCACGGTGGTGGTTTTACCTGCTCCCTGCAGGCCTGCCATGAGGATCACGGCCGGAGGTTTGGTAGCCAGATTCAATCCAGCATTGGCCTCACCCATGACCCGCACCAGTTCTCCATGCACGATCTTGATAAAAGCTTCGCCAGGGTTGAGCGCTTGAGATACTGCCTGACCGAGCGCAGAGACCTGCACCCTGTCGGTAAAGTCTTTTACGACAGACAGTGCAACGTCGGCTTCCAGCAGAGCCATCCGGACATCGCGAAGCGCTGCACTGATGTTTTCTTCTGACAGCCGAGCTTTCCCGGACAGTCCGCGCAGAGTTTCACCCAATCGCTCGGATAGACTCTCAAACACCGTTCACTCCAGCACTACCAAAGCGCGGCATTATAGCCCTTCACGGCATCCGTGGGTTATGACAAACTTCAGGGATGTTCGCATCCGTATCCGCGGTGATGGGCGGAATTGCCGCAGCCGCATACCTCGCCGGTACCTTCGTACAGGCGCGCAGTTTCTTGAACAACTCACAGGTCAATGCGCCACTGCTGATTCTGCTCAGCATTGCGGGATTACTGGCTCATGGCATCGCCAATTACTTCGTCATCTACACCGGGGAAGCCTTCAATCTCAGCATCTACACTTCGACCAGCCTGGTCGGCTGGATCATGCTGGCGTTCGTTCTCATCGCCAACCTCAGACTGCCTGTCCAGAATCTGCTCATCGTTGTCCTGCCGGCAGGTATAGTCGGTGTCATTGCCCTTCTGTCCGGCAGTAGCGAGACGAGCGTGCCGTTCGCCGCTTCGGATGACCCGCTGATCTGGCATATTCTGATTTCAATCGTCGCCTACAGCATTCTCTTCATGGCCGCCTGCCAATCGGTTCTCCTTGGAGTACTCGAGCACCAGTTACATACCAAGCATCCGATCCGCCTGCTCAGGGTCATACCGCCCCTTCAGACCATGGAGGCCCTGCTGTTCACCCTGCTACGAGCAGGCATCGTGGTGCTGACCATCGCCATCGGCAGTGGGTTTCTGTTTCTGGAGGATATGTTCGAACAACACGTAGTCCATCACACAGTTCTCGCGACCGCCAGCTGGGTTCTGTACGCCGGACTTCTTGCCGGTCATGGCGTTCTGGGCTGGCGAGGCACGACGGCCGTACGCTGGACGTTGATTGCTTTCACACTGCTGTTACTGGGATATTTCGGCAGTAAATTCGTTCTTGAGATCCTCCTGGACGGCTGATGCCAGACCTGCCCGGCTACCTGTTGGTCGCACTGATTCTGGTATTGACAGTGTTGTCTGCATTTTTTTCCGGTTCCGAAACCGCGATGATCGGCCTGAATCGCTATCGATTGCGCCATCTTGTCAAAGAAAAGCATCAGGGAGCCCGCAAGGCCAACCGACTGCTGAGAAGACCCGATCGACTGCTCGGTGTGATTCTTCTCGGTAACAATCTGGTGAATTTCATGGCGGCAAGTATCGCCACAGTCATCGGCATACGATTGTTTGGAGACGCCGGTGTGGTACTGGCGCCAATTCTGATGACGATCTATTTCCTCATTTTTGCCGAAGTTGCACCGAAAACCATCGCAGCCCAGGCACCGGAATCGATCGCCTTTCGCTCCGTCTACATCCTGGAGCCGATGCTGCGCTTCCTCTACCCCGGTGTGTGGTTGATCAACTCAATCGCGAACACCCTTGTGCGCCCGTTCCTGCCAAAGTCACAAGGGTCGAATGAAGGTAATCTCACCGCCGAGGAACTCAGGACCGTGGTCAACGAAGGCGTCGGACTGCCATCTCAGGGTCAGAACATGCTTCTCGGAGTGTTGGATCTCGAAAAGGTGACGGTAAACGACATCATGGTCCCTCGCAGTGAGATCGTCGGCATCGACATTGACGATGATATCGGCGACACCATCAACGTACTGGCAAACAGCCAACATACACGTCTGCCAGTGTACAAGGAGAACATCAACAACATTATCGGCGTGCTGCACCTGCGCCGTGTAGCTCGCCACCTGCCAAGACAGACCTCAACCGAGCCGATGACCAAGGCAGACCTCATGCAACTCACCGACGAACCTTATTACGTCCCGGAGGCGACTCCTCTACATACTCAACTGATCAATTTCAAAAAGGAGAAAAAACGTATTGCGCTCGTTGTGGATGAGTACGGCGACATTCAGGGTATCGTTACCCTGGAAGATATCCTGGAGGAAATCGTCGGGGAATTCACCACCGATTTTGCCGCCAGCGTGGCGGAGATCAGCCCTCAGGACGACGGCTCGTTTCTGATCGACGGTATGGCCGTGCTGCGGGACATCAACCGGGTATTGAGCTGGGATCTCCCGACCAATGGGCCCAAAACACTCAATGGTCTGGTGCTGGAGTATCTGGAAGCCATCCCGGAAAACAATCTCTGCCTGCGCATCGATGACTATCTCATCGAGACGCTGCAGATCAAAGACAACGTCATCAAAAATCTCAAGGTCAGAAAATCCACTCCAGGCAACAGCCCTGAGCGACTTAATAAACAGCCCTGAGCGGCCTAATAAACAGCCTTGAGCGGCTCAATAAACAGCCCTGAGCGGCTTTTAGAACAGCCCTGAGCTAGTGCCTCCAACGACGATTCAGCGCCGAAATAATGGCCATCAACGAAGCGGTAATGGTGTTCCTGCTCAAACCCGCGCCATAGCACCTGCCGCCTTCATGGTCATCCACTGCGAGCAGGCAGATAGCCTGAGCGTCCTTGCCGGTTGCAAGTGCGTGCTCATGATAGTCGACGATATTCAGAGGTTCGTTCAGCGTCTCTACCATGCCGTTGACAAATGCTTCGATCGGTCCGGAACCTTCGCCATCGATGGTCAACTGCTGTTCCGACACAACTACTCGAGCCACGCAGCGCTGATCATCGTCGCGACCAGTGAGGAGGTCGTAATCCATCAGGCGATATGGACCGCTGGCGACAACATACTCTTCAAGCAGGGAGCTGAGAATTTCGTCGGCGGTCACTTCCCGGTCGAGCGACTCGGTCAACCGTTGCACGATGCCGGAAAATTCCACCAGCATCTCACGAGGCAGAGAAACGCCATGATACTCTTCAAGTATAAAGCCGACCCCGCTTTTGCCTGACTGGCTGTTGACCCGAACGGTCTCCTTGTATGAAGAACCGACGTCTTCGGGATCGATGGGCAGATAGGGAACTTCCCATTGACTCCGATCAACGAGAGCCATCCCCTTCTTGATTGCATCCTGGTGAGAGCCGGAAAAGGCGGTGAACACCAGATCGCCCGCATAAGGATGGCGCTCGTGTACCGGCAACTTGTTAATAGTTTCCACAGCTTCCCGAATCTTCGGCATTTCCGAAAAATCGAGTTGCGGATCGACACCCTGGCTGAACAAGTTCATCGCCATGGTCACAATGTCACAATTCCCGGTGCGTTCTCCATTACCGAACAGGGTACCCTCGACTCTTTGAGCGCCCGCCATCAGTCCAAGCTCCGTGGCCGCCACACCCGTCCCGCGATCATTGTGCGTGTGCAAGCTGATTATCGCCCGATCCCGATCCGGAAAATTGCGCGAGAACCATTCGATCTGGTCCGCGTAGACATTCGGCGTCGCCATCTCAACGGTGGACGGCAGGTTAATGATAATAGGAGCATCCACCGTGGCTCCCCATGTGTCCGCCACTGCGTCCGAGATTTCCACAGCGAAATCCAGCTCAGTACCGGTAAAGCTTTCCGGCGAGTACTCAAAGGTGATCTCGGCATCGAGATCTTCGAGTCCGGCCTTGACCAGCTCTGTCCCATTTACCGCCAGCTGAACGATGCCACTGCGGTCCATTCCGAACACAACACGACGCTGCAGTTCAGACGTCGAGTTATACAAGTGAAAAATGACGGACGGCGCTCCCCGGAGCGCATCGACACTGCGTTCGATCAGTTCCTCGCGCGCCTGACAGAGAATCTGGATGGAAACACCATCAGGTATTCGGTCCTCATCGATAATTCGTCGAATGAAATCGAAATCGGGCTGCGATGCTGCCGGAAATCCCACCTCGATCTCGGCGAACCCGATTTCCAGCAACAGGTCCCACATTTTCAGCTTCTCATCGACGTTCATCGGGTCGATCAGTGCCTGATTCCCATCTCTCAGATCGACGCTGCACCATCTTGGTGGCGCCGCGATGACCTTTGACGGCCACTGCCGGTCCGGCAACTCGACAGGTTCAAATCGTCGGTATTTCTCGAACGGCATGGTATTGGCCGCGCGTCCTGCTGTTTTCTGTTCACTCATGATCTACTCCGCGCACGAGGCGGTCTAAATGGCGTACACGTTATCAACGGCCGAAGCCACTGCACTTCATGCTGTTGATATCGGGTTTGGTCGGGTGGGCGGTCGAGGCCCTGTAAATGAATATACGCCGGCTAGACCGGCAGCAATAGCAGCAGGAGTGAGGAACCAACATGTAAATGAGCGACACCATTCGCAGTGCGAATGGTGCGAACGGCAAAACCAGCAACAGAATTCGCCACAGCGTTGTTCGCCACAGCGTCGTGCGACGACGGGTTCTGGCCATGTGCGGTTGAATAATTCACAGGCCGCACTATAGACAGGTAGCCTCGGCTTGCCAACCCCGGTTCCGAGCTCTTCACCCGGGTGGCATTGGTCGCATAAGGTGTACCAATTCCGCCATCGCTACTCATCCTCGGCATCCTCGTTCCGCTGTCGAATATCCACCTTGTCTTGTTTGATGAGGCCCACACGAAATCGTCTGGCGTTTTCCCGATACTCCTGTGCACTATTCTCCAGCCCGGCGATTTCCTGCTCGGAAAGCTCGCGGACCACTTTGCCGGGCGAACCCATCACCATGGAATTGTCTGGTATGACCTTGCCCTCAGTGATGAGTGAATTGGCACCGATCAAGCAGTTCTTACCAATTATGGCGCCACTCAGTACCACAGCGTTGATACCGATCAGACTGTTGTCGCCCACTTCGCAGCCGTGCAGTATCGCTTTGTGTCCAACGGTCACATTACTTCCGATAGCCAACGGAAAACCTGGGTCCGTATGCAGAACACAGCCATCCTGAACATTGGATCCCTCGCCAACCGATATGGGTTCTCTATCACCGCGAAGCACCGCATTGAACCAGACGCTGGTCCCTCGCTTCAGCATGACCGAACCCATCACCATGGCGCTATCCGCCACCCAGTACTCATCGTTTTCGGCACTGACTCGCCGATCATCCAGTTGATATAACACATTTACTCCCAGTGAAAACCTTTCATCTAACACGGTC
>QIDL01000121.1 GCA_003228415.1 Gammaproteobacteria bacterium
ACGGTCACCTGGCGTTCTTCCATCGCCTCGAGCATCGCCGCCTGCACCTTGGCCGGTGCGCGATTGATTTCGTCGCCAAGCACGATGTTGGCGAAAATCGGTCCCGGTTCGAATCGGAACTCGCTTTTGGAGTCGCTCTGGTAGTAAACCTCGGTGCCGGTCACATCGGAAGGCAGCAGATCGGGCGTGAACTGGATGCGGCTGAATTCCGCCTCCAGATTGGTCGCCAGCGCCTTGATGGCGCGGGTTTTAGCCAGACCCGGCAGACCTTCCACGAGCAGATTGCCGTTCGCCAGCAGTCCGATCAGCAGCCGTTCGATCACTCGTTCCTGGCCGATGATCGATCCGGCCATCTGTGCCTTGAGGGTCGCTATCTGCTCGCGTGCGCTCATACCGCTTCAGGGGACAAAACTGCCGGGCTTCTGGCGCTGGGGAAACTCTTCGAACGTCTGCTTGAAGACGGCGACCTCTGCCATGGCCGCCGACATGAGGAACATGTGCTCGGCCCACCATTGATAGTAGTTCTCACTCTCTTCATCCATGCGCTCATAGGGATCCATTCGCAGGTTGAATATTTTCGGCGCGCGCAGTGTGATCCAGGGATCGATCCAGACTTCGGCGCCATGCGCGCGCTGTTCTTTGAATACCATCTTATAGTCGCCCGTACGAATTGCGACGATGTCGCCGGTATCCGAGGAGTAGATGAATTCATCGCGCGGCCCGTTCTCTGTTTTCCCTAACAGGTACGGAAGGAAGTCGTAGCCATCCAGGTGCACCTTGTAGTTTGTGCCGCCGATTCGAGTACCCTTTTTCAGTTTTGCTTTCACCTCGGAATCACCGGTAGCCGCCATCAGGGTCGGCAGCCAGTCCAACTGGGAGATCATCTCATTGGAGACCTGATCTGGTGCGATCCTGCCTGGCCAGCGGACCATCATCGGTACCCGGTAAGCGCCTTCCCAGTTCGAATTTTTTTCGCTGCGAAAAGGCGTGTAGCCCCCATCGGGCCACAGCAGCAGTTCGGCACCGTTGTCGGTGGAATAGATCACGATGGTGTTGTCACTGATCCCCAACTCATCGAGCTTGTCCAGCAGTTGGCCGACATGACCGTCGTGCTCAGCCATGCCGTCGGCGTACAAGCCCTGTCCTGTGACGCCCTGAGAAGAAGGCTTCAAGCGGGTGAAGATGTGCATGCGGGTGGAGTTGAACCAGACAAAAAACGGTTTGTCGGCACTGGCTGCGCGGTCGATGAAGTCCAGCGAAGCCGCCAGGAACTCTTCGTCGACCGTCTCCATACGCTTTCTGGTCAGTGGCCCGGTGTCCTCGATCTGGCCATCGGCCGATGACTTGATGACCCCTCGAGGGCCGAAATGTTTGCGGAATTCGGGATCCTGCGGATAGTTCACGTGTTCCGGTTCTTCCTCCGCGTTCAAGTGGTAGAGGTTGCCGAAGAACTCATCGAAGCCGTGGTTGGTGGGTAGATGTTCATCGAGGTCGCCGAGATGGTTCTTGCCGAACTGCCCGGTGGCGTAGCCGAGTGGCTTGAGCAGTTCCGCCAGCGTGGGATCTTCCTTCTGCAGGCCTTCTTTGGCGCCCGGCAGTCCGACCTTGGTCAATCCGGTGCGCATCGGGTGCTGGCCGGTGAGGAACGCGGCCCGGCCCGCGGTGCAGCTCTGATCGCCGTAGGAATCCGTGAACAGGATGCCTTCGCTGGCGATGCGATCGATGTTCGGGGTTTCGTACCCCATGATGCCGCGGTTGTAGGCGCTGATGTTGAATGGGCCGATATCATCACCCCAGATCACCAGGATATTGGGCTGATTCTGAGCTAAGACCGAGCCGGCCAGAAACACGCTCAGCAAGAGCGTGAGGAGGAAATTCCCTTTCATAGTGCGTCCGTTCGTCTGATTTTGGCTGAGTGTAGTTTCGGGAGCGGCAAATTGCCACGTATCCCTCATCCGTAGCAGCTAGCCACCGGTGCCGGTGTCACCCGGGGTGACGGGGCCGGTGTCACGAGGGGCGACGGGGCTGGTGTCACCGAGGGTGACGAGACCCGTGTCACCGTTGACGGTCAGCGTCTGACCACTTGTGACCCTCCGGGTGATGTTGCCGGTCCCCATGACCGCGGGTATTCCGTACTCACGCGCAACGATTGAACCATGAGCGAGAATCCCGCCGATATCGGTCACCAGGCCCGAAGCCTGGGAAAACAAAGGAGTCCACGCGGGCGTGGTTGCCGGGCAGACCAGGATCGTATTCGGTTGCATATACTGAAAGTCGGCGGGAGAAAGGATGAGACTGACCACACCGGTTACCTTGCCTGGACTCACGGCGAATCCCTCCAGGGTGTCCGAGTCCTCTCGGTTCTGCTTCTGTGTTTGCCACGCAGAGAGATCGAACGGGCCTATCTTCCAGGGCGTTTTCGGGGGGATCATCCCGGGTGGGTGGAGTTTCATCCGGGCGTTGCGCAGGGTCTTCTGATTGTCTGTCTGCTCGAGCAGATCCGGGCACGCTCGGTCCTCGGCGCGCGCGGCGCAAGCCGCATCCAGTTCCTCGCTGGTGAGGAAGAATACGTCCTCCGGCGATGTCAGGGTACCGGCTGCCACCAGACGTTGTCCGACTTCCAGCGCGAATCGCCTCAAGGTCGGCCACCCGGCGCCCATATGGAACAGGGCCTGTTCGCGGTTCGGTCCATAGATCTGCGCCCAGCGCAGAAACTTCCCGAACAGCCAGCGACGGATGGGGCCGAACACGGCAAGGGTCTCTGCTTCGAGAACCGCCCGTTGTTCCGCCATCTGCGCTTGTCGCGCAGGCGTATCGTATTCAGCATTGTTAACGAGTGCTGCGAGACTCAACAGGACCGGCAACGGATCTTCCTGCTGGGTGGGCTGGACGAAGTCGAGGGTGTAGATCTGGTGGCCATAAAGCTCGAGATACTTTTGTATGCTGTTCGACAACGACTGACATTCGGCATGCCTGCTCAGCGTGTCGAGCAGATCTTCGGGTGGCGTTCTCAGAACCAGCGCAGACAACCCCGCATCAGACCGGATCTGTTGCGCAATCGATTCCAGATGTTCCTGCGCCTGCAGGGTCTGTGAAGGAAACCCCCGCAGAAACATGCCGCTGGTGAGCTTTTTGTGTTTGCTGGCTGAGCTCAGAAATTCGTGCAGCAATCCATCGGTGATCTTGGCCATGCCCATGACGATGGCGACATCGAACCAGTAGTGCGCGTCCGCGGCGGCAAGCAGCCGCACGCCGCTGATCAACTGCTGGTCAGGCGCTTCGGCGGGATCCACGGCCTGCCACTGGGCGACGGTTTTCAGATAGCTGGACAATCCCTCCCGCCAGCGTGGATCGATGTTGCGGAAAATCTCGCCGATAGAGGTGGCGTACCAGTAGAGGATTTTCGGTATCTTGCCCAGTATTTTCCAGGACAGCCGGTAGTCGGCTCGACAGTAAGCGTAGCCGTTGCTGGTCAGAAAGAATGGCCGCTCGATGAAGTCTTCGATCACCATAGGTGCTCCCAGTTCCGACAGGAATCGATCCAACCCCTGATCGAGGCAATCGCGCAAATACAGATCGGCAAACAGCGGGGACAGCGGATCCGGCATGTTTTCGACCACCTGTCGCCGGACCAGCTTCTTCGCGCCGGGCGGCAGCGGCCAGATGTCGGGTAACGGCGGCGCGGGCAGGTTTGTGATAGGCCGGGATTGCAACAGCCAGTAGTCTCCGTCGGCGATCGCCCACTCTATGTCCTGCGGTTCGCCCGCGAAGATCTTCTCCACTTGCAGACCGAGCGCGGCCAATTTGCGTAGATGATCGTCCGTTAACGAAGATGTGCTGCGTTTGCTTTCGGGTACGGATTCACTTCGTGTGCCATGGTCGGCGGCCATCACCACCAGAGACTCCTTGGAGCCGATCACACGCTGCTTTGTTTGCAGGGTGGCGGTGTCCAGCACAAAGGTATCCGGTGACACTTCGCCACCGACGATGGCTTCACCCAGCCCGAAGCTCGAGTTGACGATCAGCTCGTTTCTATTGCCGGTGGTCGGATTGGCGGTAAAAAGAATGCCGGAAACCTGGGCGGGGACCATCACCTGGACCACCACCCCCATTTGAACCGCCATGTGATCGATAGCGGCCCGGTTCCGGTAGTCTATGGCGCGAGCCGTCCACAACGATGCCCAGCAATTGCGAACCGCCGTAAGCAATGCTGCGTTGCCGCGAATGTTGAGATAGCTGTCCTGCTGACCGGCGAAGGATGCCTCGGGCAGGTCCTCGGCGGTAGCAGAGGAGCGCACGGCGGTGGCGGGTTCGTCACCGCCGAGGGCTTCATAGGCCCGGGTGATGGCCGTTGCCAGGTCCGGCGGTATCGCGGCAGTGTCGAACTGGGACCGAATCCTGGTAGAAATTCTGTCCGCCGTCCCGGCCGCTTCGATGTCAAAGGCCGCCTGGATACCGGGCTGTAAATCGTTGGCTTCGACAAACGCCTGGTAGGCCTGGGTAGAGATGAAAAAGCCGTCCGGTACCGGCAATCCCGCGATGGCGAGCTGCGCCAGTGATCGTGCTTTGCCGCCGACCAGGGATACCGAAGCGTCGGTGGAAGCGGGCGTCAGGATGTAACGGGTAGTTTGGTTCATGTGAGAAATCCTGCGACACAGCAGGGCGCAAAGCAACATTGGATTAACCGGAGACAGGGTGAGACGCGTGCGGGGAAAACGACTTCCGGTTTCGGTATTGAATCGACAGTTGTGATGAGGGTTGCTCGACCGATCTTGACCGTTTTGTGAACCACTCGTCAGAACACGGGTACCAGCGGTCGCAAACACGCCGTTCAAGTCCATGGTAGCACCGCTGGATATGGTAAAAACGCGCAGTCATTCAATGGGTTCGATGAATCAAAGGACTGATTCCAGTGCAATTGCGAGCAAGACTTTCTATCCCGATCCAGCTCTGCTTCGTTGCCGCGCTGAGCGTTGTCTTCCAATCGGCGTGGGCCACCATGCAACTGGAACGCAATATCATCTATTTCAACCCCGGTGAGCAGCCCAGAGCGGATCTCTGGGTCACCAATCCCGATGACGAAACGCTCTACGTGGAAGTAGAAGTGCTGGAGGTGCGTAACCCGGGCACCGGTCAGGAGTCCCGAACGCCGGTACGTGATCCGCGAACGGTGGACTTCCTGGTCACTCCCAACAAATTCATAATTCCACCCGGCAATCGGAAGCTGATCCGCTTTGTCAACACCGGCGGTCATGGCGACGAAGAACGGATATTTCGAGTCAATCTGCGCCCGATCTCGCCGCCCATGAAAGCCACTCAACATGCAATTCGACTGGTGGTCGGTTATCAGGTGCTGGCATTGATCGCGCCAGTGAAGCCCAAGCCGGAACTCCTCGTCTCCCGGACTGGAAATTCACTGACGGTGGAGAATCGTGGCAATCAGAACGTGCTGCTGCGTGATGGTGTGCAGTGTGTTGCTGCAGAGGATCTGAAATCGCGATCACCCGAACGTTGCGAAACTGTACCTGCGCGACGGATTTATCCCGGCAACCTCTGGAGTGTGGAACTTACCTACGACTCACCCGTGGAGTACACCCTGAGTCGGGGCGGCACGGCGAAGCGGGAACGATACTAAGGCGCGGCATGGACCTGCTGCGGACATCATTGCCTTATGTCCTCTGGATGCTGTTGGGTGCGTGGGTTGTCTGCGTTTCAGAGGCAGAAGCCGACGATGATGGTGTTTCCTTGTTTCTGATATCGGCCGATGCACCGGCAGGGTTCGAAGCGCTGGCACGATCCCAGACCGCTCTGGTGGACGTCTACTACGCTGATCGGCCACTCATCTCGACAATGGCGACCTATACGCCGGAGGCCATCGAATTCGATGAGCTCGATCAGTTGATGGCTGCGATCCCCGACCTGATTGACATACCCGGTGTTCGAGCAGCGTTGACAGGCTCGCTCCCGTCCAACTCCACCAGGCTCTGTCGGGGTACGAGGCGAACCGATTGTGGTGCTCTCGAACCTGATACTGCCGGTGTGATATTCAATGCGGATCGATATCGCGTGGATCTGTTTGTTTCGAGCGCCTATCGTACTAAGGCGGAGCCCGTGCTGCGACGTTTCATACCGCCCTCGAATGCATCGTTTTCCTTCATTCAGAACCTCACCGGCAATTTTGCTGGATCTGATGTTGGAAATGACCAGGTCACCATCGGATCTTCTTCGACGCTGGCCTGGCGAGAGAATCGAGTGGTAGCGTTGACCAGCTATTCGGATACAGACGCGTTCACGATTGACCGGTTGTTTGCAAGGCGTGACTTCGAGGGTCGACAGCACGTCGCCGGACTGTTTCGTACCTCTGGCCGGGTACCTTCGTTTACCGGCGAAAACGATCTGCTTGGAGTCCGCCTGGCGAGTTCGCTCGAGACTCGTGCCGATCTCAGACAATCTCGCGGCACGCCGATCGATGTATTTCTTACCACGCGAGGCCGGGTCGACATCATCAAGGATGGGCGCCTGATCAGTACCCGTTTTTACGATCCGGGTAACCAGATCCTCGACACGACAAACCTGCCGGATGGAGCTTACGACATTACCGTGCGCGTCACCGAAGGCGGTCAGGTGCGGGAGGAAACGCGATTTTATACGAAGTCCGGTTTCATACCACCCAGGGATCAGCCGCTCTTCACCCTGGAGGCGGGAGAGGTCATGTTGCGCAACACACAGAAAC
>QIDL01000092.1 GCA_003228415.1 Gammaproteobacteria bacterium
AGCTCCTGAGCGATGCGGTATTTTGTATGCCGGTTAATGAAATTACCGGATATTCGAGTAATGTCCGAAGCCTCTGGGGCAACAACTATTTACTGCTCGGTAATGCTGGCGAATTTCTCGACCCAATTTTCTCTTCTGGAGTAGCGATCGCACTCAAATCAGCCGATCTCGCTTCTGAACTACTTCACCGACATTTCCAAGGCGCCCGAATTGATTGGGCAGAAGAGTACGCCAGAACACTACAGCGGGGTGTCGACGTATTCAGGGCCTACATAGAAGCGTGGTATGACGGGCGTTTCCAGGACATCGCGCTCTACGACGATCCGAGGCCTGCAGTCCAGGCGATGGTTTGTTCGGTTCTTGCGGGTTACGTCTGGGATGAATCAAACCCTTACGTCGCCCAATTCTCACGCCGCCTCGACACACTGGCACAGATCTGCGCGAAGTAAATATCACTTAGGCAATAGATCCTGTGGATGTAGATCATCGTCCACCAGTTACTAAGCCGATCAAAACGCACCAGGCGTTTGAAGTGATCGGGCACGGCGATCATAGCTTTACCAACTGAAAGCCCAGCGCTTGCGCGATCACTTCTGGCCAGTCTTCCCGAAGACACTACTGGGTTTGGTGCGCATCGACTGGTGCCACCTGGACCACGACACTCCAGTTCAGCGACCTGCAGGATCTCCATTCCGGGTTGCTGGGTATCAAGTCGGGTTCGATCTCCGGCAGCAAGGTGTATCCTCACGAGTTTCCTCTCAGCGAACGCCTGACGATGCTGGCAGAATCTCGATGGTTGCAGAACTGGGAGTGAATCTGGAGTCGAATATCTGATGGAAGCAATTCTCACCAAACATGACAACTGGGCAGAACTCGTGCTCAACAGGCCGGAGCGGAAGAACGCGATCACTGGCCCCCTGGGACAAGCACTTACCCGGTGCCTCGAAGAGATTCATGCGGACGATGCCTTGCAGGTTGTGCTGCTACGAGGCGAGGGTGGTGCGTTCTGCTCGGGATTGGATCTGAAATATTTCAACGCGGATCCTCCGCCAGAATGGCTCGCGGATTTCCAGAAAATCTGGCGCGGCGTCCACAGGGCCCTCTTCGACTGCAACAAGCCCATCATCGGCGCGCTGGAGCGCTACGCCATCAACGGAGGTGCGGCGCTGGCCCTCGCTTGCGATTTGCTGATCGTCGGCGAAGAGGCCTTTCTACAGGTCGGTGAGATTCAACTCGGCATGGCTGCACCTTACAATCTGGCCTGGCTTGCCTTGCGCCACCCGGAATCGGTGGCGTCCAGGCTGGCCATGACAGGCAGCCGCTTCAAGGGAGCTGAGCTGGTCGATCTCGGTGTCGCGACCGAATGCGTACCAGATCAGGCCGTGCTCGACAGAGCACGGGAAAGCTGCGAAACGCTCGCCGGTTATCCGCCGGGGGCGGGTGTGCGAATCAAAGCAGGCATTCGTGCACGCGTGGATGTGAGTGCCGATGATTGGTTCGACAGGTTTACCGGTATCCAGAAAGGCACTGCAACACCACCGGGCAAGGTGAGTTAGTTGCTGTCCTGAGTAGACGGGAACTGGCTTGATGGGCATGCATACCCATCCATTTTTTCGGAGGAGCAATGCGAAATCTGCAGGGTAAAGTTGCCTGGATCACTGGTGCGGGTTCAGGCATCGGAGAAGCAGGGGCACGAGCGCTGGCCGACGCCGGCATGCACGTCGTGCTGTCAGGTCGTCGAGAACGAGTACTGGAGGATGTCGCGGACAGCATCGGCACTCTGGCATCCGTAGAGGTTCTGGATGTTTCGGATCGGCAGGCAGTCGACTCCGTAGCCGGGCGCATATTGGCCGTGCATCAGCGAGTCGATGTGCTGGTCAACAGCGCCGGAATCAACATCAAGCAACGCAACTGGCACAACGTCACACTCGACGACTGGGATAGCGTGATCCGCATCGATCTGGACGGCGCGTTCTATTGTACCAAGGCCATCCTACCTGCCATGATCGAGCAGCAGGATGGACTGATCATCAACATCTCTTCATGGGCTGGACGCTTTGTCAGCGTGCTGGCCGGGCCTGCCTACACCGCCGCCAAACATGCCATGAATGCGATGAACGAAAGCCTGAACATGGAAGCCGGTATACACGGAGTACGCGCCTGTGCGATCTGTCCGGGCGAGGTGGCAACCCCGATTCTGGACAGCAGACCGGTCCCCGTCAGCGATGACGATAAAGCCCGGATGCTTCAGTCTGACGACTGCGGCGACATCATTCGGTTCGTCGCCGAACTGCCCGAACATGTCTGCATCAATGAGCTGACAGTAAGCCCGAGCTGGAATCGCGGCTATATTGCCCAGGCACGCACGCTGGCACCCTGAAGAGGCGCCATTACCCGGGGGCAGACAACGGCGTCGTTAGCCGCTGACCGGCCTGTAGTTGAACTTCTGTCCACCCAGGCTCGCTTCGTACATGAGCCCACCTTTGGCTATGGTAAAGGCCGCCATGCCTTTGGTGTAGCCACCGGCGGTCGTGGCGTTATGCGTACCGCCGCTGGCCCCCGCGGTACTTCCCCCGCCCGTGGTGGAACTCGCCGACGCACCTGCGGTAATCGCAACCGCCGACGCCTGGGCACCGAATTCGAAGTTGCCTGAAGAGAAGTCGTCGTAGGCCCGTTGATCTTCGAAAAAGATGACCATGCTGTAGGCCTGGCCACCGAGTTGCATACCGATGGTGAGCTGAGTCATCGACGTGTCACCAACGTGAGTGCCACCCACATAGACACGCCCCTTGCCGTGCGCGGCACCGATTACAATTCCGCCCTTGCCGATGGTAGGGAACAGAGCGTAGCCATGGGCGGTTGCAAAGAACTGGCCGCTTGCGCCAGCCTGCTGAAACACATCCCGTGCCTCATCGTACTTGTCCGCCCATCCGACGTTGCTAAAACCTACGACTACAAGACTCGCTAATAGAACCAGCATCCGTTGTAGTTTCATCCGATACTCCTGGGTAAACTGCGGCCCACATCTTACACAATTAGCCCAACCTTCATTACCCGGTTCCTGGTTGAACAACCATATCTGTTCCAGTGTTGCCGAGAATGTAGATCCCCACGAGAATCATCACTACCGGGGCTATCCAGCGACCAACACGGGTAAGCGGCCGAATTCGTTGTACCTGGCCAGACAACAATCTGGCAATTGCATACCAGAGGAGCGTCACAACCACGAAGCTGATCACAATCAACAGATCAATATCCTCCCGGCTGTCGGCCAGCAAAGGGGCAAATACCAATACCGTGTCTACCCCGTTGGAGAGTTGCGTAACGGCAACCGCTGCAAAAGCCGTAGCCACACCCGAAACCTGCGGCGCCGGGATGGCTTCGCACACCAGGGTCGCTGCCTGACGCAGTTCCCACAACATCTTCAATCCAAGGGCGATGGGAATGACGCCAAGATATCCCAACAACTCGACCGGAATCAGGTAGCCCACCAAACCCAGCAGCAGCGCAATGAGCAGTACTCCCAGCATGCCCAGCAGATAGCCTGAAAAAATAGCCCGGGCGGGTATGCCATCTGCGACCATCCAGCCGACCAGCAGCACAAGGTTGTCCAGATTGGTTGCCACGAACGTCACCGCAACCAGCCCGGAAACCGTGAGTAGCGTTGCAATCACCGCTCCCCTCCTTCTGAAACGCTACCGAAGCGACTCTACCGCGGCGATCAATATCCTCCGAATCTGCTCGACCATCGCCAGTTCGGTACGGACGTCGAATCCCTGGACTCTCGGGGTATGCAGGTGACCGATGGCCACACCAGATCCCAGCTTCTGGTTGAGCCGGACGGTCCGGTACGACATCTCGTTGGACAGATACCCGCCGCCGGAGCCGGACACCGCGGTGAGATCGTCGAGTTCAGAAAGCATTGCCGGTGCGGCAGCGCCTTGCTCCAACGTCGTCACGTTGCGATTGTCACGAACCTGCCAGGGCTCTGCGACGGCAGTCATGGCGGCTGCAGGAAGAGAAAATTCCACGAACTCCGGCCCATCGAGCGGCTCACTGCCGAGCATTGGGATCATCGGATTCAAAGCGCTGGCACCGGTGAACACATTGGCATTGTCCGACACCTGCGCCGATCGGCGCTTGCCCGGAAATCGCTCCAGGTCGAAGGCGTCCCGCCCCATGCTGATGGTAACCACCAGGTCCAGGCCTCCCTGTTCGAGCAGGGGTGTGAACAATGTTTCGATCATCCCGGCATCGAAATCGGAGAATCGAACCGGCATCACCGCGGCTTCGATCCACGCACTACCTCCGGCGGTGACCAACTTCGTTCCATCAAGACTCAAGGCGGCCAACCCCGATGGATTGCTCTGGCCGATTTCCTCATCCAGGTGAAATGGATCGAATCCCGTGATGAGCACTCGCTTGTGGTCGGTTGAGGGGAAGTCGATGCTGGTGAAACCCCGGCTGGCCAACTCGAACTGTGCCAGTGCCGAGGTTTTCAGGTCCTTATTATTGCTGACCAGAGATTTCCGAATGGCAATTCGCGCCCAGTACAGCGATCTATCATCCGGGTGACCACCACCGACATCGCGGGTGGCCGTGCTCCAGAGCGATTCACCAAGCACCCGCAGCCCAACCGCATCCAGGCTGTGATCGGCGCCATCAACGATCGATTGATAACGACCCACCACCTCCGCCATCTTCGCGCGCGCCTCGGCTAATCGGTCTTCTTCCACACCCGCCCAAGTCATATTGATGCTGGACAGGAGCAGCATGATCAGCCGACGGCTGCGGATCAAGGCAAACTCGCGGCGGTCGCCGTGAGGTGTATCTATCGAGTCTGGAGGCAGGTTGGCGACCGTGCGACGCGGCCCATCATGCCTTGAGAACGCGCAACACGTCCTCGAGTTCCACGATCATCTGTTTGACGAGCAGTTTGAACTGGGTCTGATCCTGCTTCGCATCGTCTCCGGTCAACCGCTGACGGGCGCCACCAATGGTAAAACCCTGATCGTACAGCAGTGAGCGGATCTGACGAATGACAATGACGTCCTGACGCTGGTAGTAGCGTCGATTTCCGCGCCTTTTTACCGGCTTGAGCTGGGGAAATTCCTGCTCCCAGTAGCGCAGCACATGAGGTTTCACCTCACACAGCTGGCTGACTTCGCCGATGGTGAAGTAACGTTTGCCTGGAATCGGGGGCAGTTCGTTACTCTGGCTCGGGTCCAGCATATGCTTCCACTCTCGCTTTGAGTTTTTGACCAGGACGAAATGTCACCACACGCCGTGCGGTTATGGGTATCTCTTCCCCCGTCTTTGGATTACGCCCCGGTCGCTCGCCTTTTTCACGGAGATCGAAGTTGCCGAAGCCCGACAATTTGACCTGTTCGTTACGTTCCAGGCTGCCACGAACCTCATCGAAAAACAGCTCTACGATTTCCTTTGCCTCACGCTTGTTGAGTCCAAGCTCGTCGAAGAGCCGGTCTGCCATCTGCGCTTTGGTCAACGCACTCAATGGTCGAGTCTCCTTCTTCCCGCTCTTTTCCATCGGACCAACAACCCGATCGATCAAGTCTTCTACAGATAGAGCGACGCCAGCAATCCACTCCGGCAGGTTTATCAGCGTAGTCTGGCGCCCGTCCCGGTTGCCAGGGCATCCATAGCCTGCTGCATGAATAGCCCAATGTCCTCCTCGGTAAGAGTGGCCGAAGGTTTTTGCAACGTCAACCCCACACCCAGGCTTTTTTCAGTAGAATCAATACCTTTGCCTTGATACACGTCAAAGAGTCTCAAGTCTATCAAGACTTCGTTAAGGGTTTTCTCAAGTATTCGAACAATATCTGCAGCGCTGATTTCCCGTTTCACCACCAGGGCCAGATCCCGCCTGACGCTGGGGAACTTTGAGACCACACCATGTTGCCGCCGGGACCGCTGTAGAATCCGGTCGGCCATGAACTCAACCAGAAAAACATCGCCGAGGGCACCAAGGTGGTGTTCGATCTCGGGATGCAGACGGCCCATCCGTCCGGCGATCTTGCCACCCAGAAGTATGTTTGCCGACTGACCCGGATGCAGCACCGGGTCATCGAGGCGTTCGAAGGTAGCTTCTGCCGCGCCCGACCAGGCCAGCAGGCGCTCCACATCGCCCTTGAGATCGAAGAAGTCCACACTGTCATCGTCGGCCAACCAGTTTTCCGAATGGCGCCGACCCCAGATGACGAAGCCGAGCATCATCTGCTGGTTGACCGGATTCCCCGGCAGGAAGCACTGACCGAGTTCAAATAGACGCACACCATCCTGCTGACGAGTGACGTTGGCCCTGACGGCATCCAGGAGACCGGGAAAGAGATTGGTCCGCATGACCGACTGCTCGGCCGACATCGGATTAGCCAGTACCTGCGCCGCTGTTCCCGGCGCCAGCAGATCCTGCAGCCTGGGATCGATGAAACTGTAGGTGATGACCTCCTGATAGCCCAGGTCAACCATCTGCTGCTTGAGCGCAGCGGGCGATGATGCCTCGAGCGGGATACGACGCAGGGTGAGGGCGGTGGTGGGGCTCCTGCTCGGTATGTTGTTATAGCCGTAAATCCGAGCCACCTCCTCCACCAGATCCGCTTCTCGGGCAATATCGAACCGATGGCTGGGTACCCGAATGGCCCAGCAGACTCCCGCCGCTGTTGATTCTCGCGATAACAGTTGAAAACCGAGTCGGGCCAGCATTTCGTCC
>QIDL01000268.1 GCA_003228415.1 Gammaproteobacteria bacterium
CATGCTGATCTCGATGGTGCTCGGTTACGCGCTGCTGTTTGTCGGTATTGGCCTGTTCATACAGGGCTGGCGCGAACTCCACCGTGCGCACCAGGAGAATCGGCTTGCAACGTCAGGCTTGTACAGCATCGTGAGGCATCCTCAGTATACGGGACTGTTCATCGGGCTTTTCGGCGAGGGGGTCGTGCACTGGCCGACGCTTTTCTCGGTGGGGTTGTTTCCTGTAATCGTGCTTGCCTACGGTTTGCTGGCAAACCGCGAGGAAAAACGGGTAGCCGAACAGTTCGGGGAAGAGTACCTCGCTTATCAACGACGGGTGCCGATGTTCCTTCCGCTCGCGGGTCAATGGCGGCGGTTGGTCGAGCGTTCCAGCGTGGTGGACGACAAGGATGAGCATCCCCCTGGTTGATCAGGGTGCGCGGCGTTCGCCACTACCAGGCAGGAGAGGCATGGGCGATGTCGTTTCCATCTGATCCAACGCCGCTCAGCCAACCGGCGGGCTTTTGTCAAGGCGTGAACGTTACAGACCGTTTTAGTTATGAGTACTGAGACAACCATTCCGTCTTCGCTCAGGCGCTACGGGCTGCTTGGCCTTCTCGGTGTGCTTGTATTAATGACATCGCTCATTGTCCTGCACCTGAAAAACACCGGCTTCGACTGGATGCGTGACTATGTCAGCGACATGGCGAATGAACCGCTCGGTTGGCTCTTCGTCGGCGCCGTGCTCGTGCATGGCTTGGGAAATTTAGCCCTCACTCTGGGTCTGCGCGGCGCTCTTCACCCAGGGCGGCTGCGTACCTGGGCGGTCGTGCTCTTCGGCTTGAGCGCTGTGGGCATGTTACTGACCGGGTTGTTTCCCGTTGATCCCCCCGGTCAGGCTGCGAGCTTGACCGGGCGCATACACCGCAGCGCCGCCGGCGCCGCCTTTGTGCTCGAACTTGGCGCGCTGTTCGTTTTTTCCGCTGCATTCGCGCGTCACCCTCGCTGGCGCCGACACCGGGCTGTCTCCCTGGTGTTGTCGGTAAGCGCGGCCGTAGCGGTGACGGCATTTGCTATCGCCATTCTGGTGAGCATTGCGCCGGGCTTGATGGAGCGCACGGCCCTGGCGGTATTCCTGGCCTGGGAGCTCTGGGTCAGCTTTCAACTGATCCGGCCAGCGTGGCTTCGCTGATGGCTGGCACCTTTTGCGTGGCGAATTCGTAACAAAGCGTAATCGGGTTAGGGGCACCTGGGCTTTCGTTCGCGGCGACCCACACACCGGAAAGCGTCGCCCAACCCGTCGTGGGTGGCTCTGAACCCATCAATATCACCTTAGCAGGAGTACTGGTACCAATAGGCTGGCCTGCGGCAGCCACGCGGCAATGGCTAACCTATATGTATCATCTAGGTATAACTACGCATGCCCCGTCGGTTTTTGCCAACTAGACTCGTCACATTGTCGTTGGTAGCGTTGTGCCATTGATATAAATTGTTATTAACAGTCCCGGCGCAGCACTGGGGAAACCGATGTGAACGCACTTGCCGCTATTCGCCACAAACACCACTCAGTAACTGTGCTGAGCGTGGCCTTGTTTGCGTGGCTCGGTGTGCTTGCCACATCCTGTGCGATGATTATCGTGTCGGAAGCGCCGACGAGCGAAATGAGTTCGGGCATCGGTATTCACGACGATCGTAGCAACTCCAAACCGACGATGTCGATGGCTGACTGGAAGTACTGTCGCGACCGGTCCGCAGCGCTCAGCGGTGAGTCACCAGAGCTACTCGAGCTCATAACGTTGACTGCCCTGCCGATCGATCCCGATCTTTTCAATCCGATACTCTCGAACGAAGTGTCGGGTGATCGTCAAAAGCCTCCGTTACGCGAGGCCTCACCACCGGTTTATCTCGCCACACAGCGGCTGCGTATCTAAGCCGCCAACAATTTGTGTACGCTGACTCGCACGGAACCGGACTGGTGCTGTCAAACCATGTATCGAATCGGAAATTACAGGAGACTTAATCATGCTAAATCAATCGTCATTCGTAAAACAGCTTGGTACGTTGCACGTGGCCGAATTGGCCCGCCTTGCGGACGTTACGCCCGCGACCATTCGATACTACGCCCGCATCGGCTTACTGGACCCTGATCGGGAACCGGAGAACGGTTATCGATGTTTCTCCGCGGCGGACCTGCGCCGTGTATCGTTTGTTCGGCAAGCGCAGGCGCTCGGCCTTACCATCGGCAACATCAAGGCCATTCTCAAAACAGTGGATCACGGTGAAGAACCCTGCGACCTGGTCGAATCACTGGTAAAGCGGCGTCTTGTTCGAATACGAAATCAGATCGCCGATCTTCAGGCTACGGAGAGCCGGATCAAGCAGGCGCTCGCCTCGTGGAGCATCGTGGGCGACCAGGTGTCCGAGCAGGACGAATACTGTCGATTGATCGAACGAGCAGCGGTAGGCAATGGCCATTCCACCCGGGTATCCGGCGACCACAGGCGAAAACCGGTGCAGCAGGATCCATACGGCCTCGGAGCACATGATGACCCAGCACAATACGCGCCGGTCTGAACTGGGTTGCGACAGCCAGGGATCGCAGATGAAGCATGCAACACACGAGGTCTTCAATCAGTCTCCCCCGCTCGAGAACTACAATCCGTTCCTGAGTGACATCGCCCTGAGTGAGGCCGTGGAGCGGGAAGGTGCGGCCTGGGCGGTCGGCGAATTGACCAGCTATGGTGAGTTGACGGGTCAGCATGACTTCATTCAACTGGGTTTTCAGGCCAACGAGCATCCGCCCCGACTGCACACGCACGATGCCCATGGTCACCGCATTGACTACGTGGAATACCACCCTGCCTACCACGAACTCATGCATGTCGCGATTCAACACGGACTGCATTCGCTACCGTGGACCGAAGGTCGGCCGGGGACGCATGTTGCCCGTGCGGCAATGGTCTATCTGCAATCCCAGGTGGAAGCGGGGCACGGGTGTCCGCTGACGATGACATTTGCGGCGATGGCGACACTGCGAAAGCAGCCGGAACTGGCCGCGACCTGGGAGCCCCTGGCGACCGCTCGCGAATACGACAGGCGCAACGTTCCCTTCACCGAGAAGCGGGGCGTCACGCTGGGTATGGCGATGACTGAAAAGCAGGGCGGATCCGATGTACGTGCGAACACAACTATCGCCAACCCGCTGCAGAGCGGTGGGCCGGGAGAACCGTACCTTCTGACCGGACACAAGTATTTTGTTTCCGCCCCGATGAGCGACGGATTTCTCGCGCTCGCGCAGGCTCCCGGCGGCTTGTCCTGTTTCCTGGTGCCGCGTTGGACGCCCGAGGGCGTCAAGAATCCAGTCGAGCTGCAACAACTCAAACGAAAGATGGGTAACGTTTCCAACGCATCCGCCGAAGTGGAGTTCCGGGATGCGTTGACCTGGCTGGTCGGTGAAGAGGGTCGCGGAGTCGCCAATATCCTGGACATGGTCGCACTCACGCGTTTCGATTGCATGGTGGCTTCGGCGGCTGGGATGCGCCAGGCCGTCGCACAGATAACCCATCACGCCGGATATCGAAAGGCCTTCGGCAGGATTCTGGATCAGCAACCACTAATGCAGAACGTCCTGACAGATCTCATCCTGGAAAGCGAGGCCGCAGTTGCGCTCAGCATGCGCACAGCTCGCGCATTGGACAACCAGTCGGAAGAGCGCGAGATGGCACTGTTTCGTCTGCTCGCCCCGATCGGTAAATATTGGATCTGCAAGCGCGCGCCCGCCCACGCCTATGAGGCGATGGAGTGCATTGGCGGCAGCGGCGCAATCGAGGAGTGCATCATGCCGCGCCTGTATCGTGAGGCACCGATCAACGCGATCTGGGAAGGTAGCGGAAACATCCAGTGCCTGGATATATTCCGGGCGATCCGCCGACAGCCGGAGTCGCTGGACGCGCTGCTCGATGAGCTGAAAGCCGCGGCACATCTGAACGAGCACTACGACCGGTACCTGCAGGTGCTGGAACGGGACATCGTCTCTCTGCCCAAAGGCCCCGAATCGGCACAGGAGTACCGCGGTCGGGCGCTGATCGAGTCACTCGCACTGGCCGTACAGTCCAGTTTGTTACTGCGCGCCGGTAACCAGACCGTTGCCGAAGCATTTTGTCTTAGCAGGCTCGCGACTCCGCAGTCTCCGCTATTCGGTGCATTACCCGAGGGCGTGCGTTGCCGCGAGATTATAGATCGTGCGCGGCCAGGGTGAACGCCGACTCTGTTGCGGTTCCCTGAACGCCGGTGACTGTTCCATCGCTTTCCAGGGTGAGCTTTCAACCTCGGTTTTGGGGAAAAACCCGCGACGGGCCTCAGCCCCGGGGGCGCTTGACCTGACAGCAGGGTAAAGGTTGTATAATGTGCCCTTACGCTGGGATGTCAGGGGGAGCCCGGCGGCATGCCGGTTCCGACCACTGTCAGCAAAGAGATTTGTCCAATGAATAGACAGCAGCAAGCGCCTGATTTGAGCCAGATTAATTTGCCGCGGGGTAGTATCACTCTCGGTATCATCGCCGCATTCGTCATCTGGCTTCTGTATTCGACTCTGTTCACGGTACCGGCGGAATCCGTCGGGGTGATACAGCGTTTCGGCCGCTACGTAAGTGAAGTAGACCCGGGTCTGCACTTCAAGATACCGTTCGGCGTGGACCGGGTCACCCTGGTTCCCGTCAAGCGCCAGCTGAAGGAAGAATTCGGCTTCAGCACCCCCGGGGCCACTTTCGCGGACCAATCGTCGGGACCCGGCCAGTGGGTCCTCGAGACCACGATGGTTACCGGCGATCTCAATACGGCCCTGGTCGAATGGATCATTCAATTCCGAATAGAGGCGCCATTCGATTTCCTGTTCAATGTCCGAAATCCCGGCGCCACCTTGCGCGATGTCTCCGAGTCGGTGATGCGCGAAGTTATCGGTGATCGAACCGTGGATGAAGTACTTACAATCGGGCGCCAGGACATCGAATCCAGCGCCCAGGTCAAATTGCAGGACGTAGTGAACAAGTACGAAATGGGTCTGCGCATTGACCAGATCCAATTGAAGAACGTCAATCCGCCGAGACCAGTGCAGGAGTCCTTCGATCGGGTGAATGAAGCACAACAGGAGCGAGAGCGCATGATCAACGTAGCACGCGGTGAGTACAACGAAGCCGTTCCTCGCGCTCGCGGCGAGGCGGATCAACGCATTCAAGCGGCGGAAGGATACGCCATTCAACGGGTGAACGAGGCTCAAGGTGACGTGCGGAAATTCGATGCGCTGCTTGCCGAATACCTCAAAGCACCCGACGTGACCAAGCGGCGGTTGTATCTGGAAACATTAAACGAGGTCCTGCCGCGCGTGGAAACCAAGGTGATTGTCGACGAGTCGGCTTCGTCGGTATTGCCGCTGCTGCAGCTGGAAACGCCGAAAGCGAGGATTGCGCAATGAAAAACATGGCCACCGCTATCGTGCTCGTCGTCCTGATACTGCTTGGGATCGTCGCTTCTGAAGCCTTGTATGCGGTTTATGAAACCGAACGCGTCATCATTACACAGTTCGGTAAACCCATTGGCGATGTAATTGATGAAGCCGGCCTCAAAGCGAAGGTGCCGTTTATCCAGAAGGTCAATCGTATTGAAAAACGCATTCTGGTCTGGGACGGCGCGGCCAACGACATGCCGACGAAGGACAAGCTCTACATTACAGTAGATACTTTCGGACGCTGGCGGATCAAGGATCCGTTACAGTACTTCCTGCGCTTGCGGGATGAGCGTAGCGCACAATCGCGCCTGGAGGATATTCTCGGCAGTGAAACGCGCAACGCCGTGGCGAAGCATGAACTTATCGAAATCATTCGTACCAGCAAAGATCGAACAGCCGAAGTCGACCCGCTGCTGGCCGATGTCGATGTCAGTACGCTGCTGCCAATCACGAAGGGCAGACAGGCCATCGAAAACGACATTCTCAAATCGGCCTCCGGGAAGCTTGCCGAGTTCGGCATTGAACTCCTGGACATTCGATTCAAACGCATCAATTACAATGACAGTGTGCGCCAGAAAATCTACGCCCGAATGATCAGTGAGCGGGACCAGATCGCCGAACGCTTCCGTTCCGAAGGCGCAGGAGAAGCCGCCCGGATTAACGGCAATAAGGAGCGTGAATTGAAGAAGATTGTTTCCGAAGCATACCGGCAGATACAAACCATTCAAGGCGACGCCGATGCTGAAGCGACCGATATTTACGCGCGCAGCTACAATCAAACGCGTGCGGCTGCAGATTTTTACAAATTCGTGAAGACTCTGGACACCTACCGGTCCGTTATTGACTCGAACACCACGCTCATCTTGTCGACCGACAGTGATCTCATGGGCCTGATCAAGCAGATGGAGCCAGGCCAGTAGTCACAGTTCGAAGGCCACTGCTGGCTGCTGCAGCGATGCCGAAATTTCTCGGCCGGATGCTGATTTGCACCGCGAAAGAGCTTTTTGGCACCGCCGATGGGCACAAAAGTTACTCAACGATGTTGACATCTACCGGAATCCGGGGCGCAAACAATGCCGACGGTGCAAATCGAAGCACCTGCCGAATCGCATTGTCCTTATGAGCGGCATCGGAGAATCCTGCGACATGAGCCGCGCCAGACAGAAGCTAACGCGACTATATGATTGACAAGGCAAGCGAATCATCGTATGTGAGCGTAGCGCGGGTGCCTGCTCCGGTGTCAT
>QIDL01000079.1 GCA_003228415.1 Gammaproteobacteria bacterium
GGTTTCCCGGCCAATCAGCGCCAGGGTAGAGATCGCATCGAAACTGAAGATATTGGCCATCCACACGTTGTCGAGACCGGCCGCTTCAGCACCTTGTGCGATGCCGATCACATCATCGAGCGTCGACCTCGAACCATCCGCGCCGATCATCACCCCGATTTTCATTCTTTCGCCCACATCTCCTCCTTGAAACCCATGTCTCCCCTCCCCCTTGAAACCCAATCGGAACCCAATTGGAACCCTCGTCAATAGTACGGGTCTGGCGCTTGGAAGTCAGTTGACGGCATAATCGCCCGCTTTTCAGGCGAAAGGGCAGGACATGAACGACAGCGAGGCGCAGGAAACGATTGCCATTCTCGGAGGCACCGGAGATCTGGGTACCGGGCTGGCGATACGCTGGTCCAAGGCCGGCCACCGCATCATCATCGGTTCTCGAACGCTGGAGAAGGCACAGCGCGCCGTTGCCGCACTGAAAAAGATCAGCCCCGATACGCCGGCCGACGCCATGGAGAACAGCGACGCCGCGGCGGCTGGCGACATTGTGGTGCTCACGGTTCCCGCCGAACATCAGCTGTCGACGCTGGAGTCCGTGCGTACCGGGCTCATCGGCAAGATCCTCATCGATGTGACGGTGCCGCTGATACCACCCAGGGTCGGCACGGTACAACTACCGTCTGAAGGCAGTGCCGGTAAACGCGCTCAGAATCTGCTCGGAGAAGAGGTCATGGTGGTGACGGCATTTCAGAACATAGCCGCCCATCTGCTTCAGGAAGAGGTAGACATCCAGTGCGACGTGCTCGTTGCCGGTAACAAGAAAGCGGCGCGCGACAAGGTCATCGAACTGGCCGAGCAAGCCGGGATGACCGCCTGGCATGCCGGGCCCATCGAAAACTCCGCAGCAGCCGAAGCCTTGACTTCCATACTGATACAGATCAATCGGCGCCACGACATCTCTCACTCGGGTTTGAAGATCATCGGTCAGGCCGACCACTGAAATCATGTCATCTACCAACCGCTTTGAAGTCATAGGGGTGCCCGGTCTACCGCTGATCGAAGCAGGAGACGACCTGGTTGACCTGATTCTCACCCAGTTCCGTGCGCTCGGAAATTCCTTCCAATCCGGAGACACAATCTGCCTTGCGCAAAAAATCGTTTCCAAGTCCGAAGGCCGACGCGTCCTGCTGGCCGACGTCATACCCAGCGAGGAAGCACGTACGCTGGCGACGGAAACGGATAAGGATCCAAGGCTGGTTGAACTGATTCTCTCCGAATCCAGCGAACTGCTCCGAAAAAAACCCGGAGTATTGATCATGCGCCATCGGCTCGGTCTGGTGGGCGCGCACGCCGGTGTCGATCAATCGAACATCGGGCACGAAGACGGTGAGTGCGCGCTGCTGCTACCGGTCGATCCCGACGCATCCGCGCGCAAATTTCGAGACGAAGTGGCGACCAGACTCGGTGTGCAGGTTGGCGTCATCATCACCGACAGTGCTAACCGTCCCTGGCGTCTCGGTACCATCGGTGTGGCGATCGGTGCAGCCGGAATCACCGTCCTGGACGATCATCGTGGCGGTAACGATATGTATGGTCGGGAGTTGAAGGTTACCCTCATCAATCGCGCAGACGCCATCGCCAGCGCTGCTACGCTGGTCATGGGCGAAACCACCGAGCAGATGCCGGTTGCGGTTATTCGTGGCTTGCCCCTGGTAGTGGGTGACGCGGAAGAACAGACCGCCGCCATGATCAATCGCCCGCTGGACGAGGATCTGTTCCGCTGATGACCGACTACCTCGCCATCACCGGCGGAGTGGGTGGCGCCAAGCTGGCGCTGGGGTTGAGCCATATCCTCGGTCCCGGGCAAGTGGCGTTCGCGGCCAACACAGGCGATGATTTCGAGCATCTCGGCTTCGCGATCAGCCCGGATATCGACACCCTGACTTATACCCTGGCCGATCTTGCCAACAAGACAGAGGGCTGGGGGCGTACCGACGAAACCTGGGATTTCATGGAAGCCCTGCAGCAACTGGGCGGCGAGACCTGGTTCAAGCTGGGCGACAGAGATCTTGCCCTGCATGCACTGCGTACCGAACTGCTCAAGCGAGGACAAACGCTCACCGAGGTCACCCGAACCATTTCGGAGCGCTTCGGCGTCGCGCACTCGATTCTGCCGATGTCGGATGACGCGGTTCGGACCACGGTACTGACGGCGGACGGGCCGTTGGCGTTTCAGCATTATTTCGTCCGCGACCGCTGTCGACCGGCAGTCCGTGGTTTTGAATTTCGCGGTGCCGCCGAAGCCAGACTGAACCCGTTGATCACCAGACTGCTTCCGGATCTCAAAGGCATCATCATCTGCCCATCGAATCCCTTCGTCTCGATCGACCCGCTGTTATCCATTGGCGATACCCGCAACGTACTGCGTACCCTTGGGGTACCCATCGTCGCCATCTCCCCCATCGTCGCCGGAACTGCCATCAAGGGCCCTACGGCAAAGATGATGCGGGAGCTCGATATCCCCTTGAGCGCGGCGAAGGTATCGGAGCACTACGGCGATCTGATCGACGGATTCGTCCTCGATCAGGCCGATAGAGACCTCCAGGGGACCCTCGATGTGCCAACTATCGTGTCTCAGACCGTCATGGTAACGTTGCAGGACCGAATCGATCTGGCCGGAACGGCGCTGGAATTCATCGACTCATTGACCGCATAGTCGGATCGGCCAAAGCCCTGGGAGCCACCCATGTGGGCCATCGTCCCACTGAAAAGCCTGGAAGCAGCCAAACAGAGACTGGCGAGCCTGTTGTCGGCGTCGGAGCGGCGCGATCTCATGCTGGCGATGGCACGAGACGTATTGAGTGCGCTGTGTCGGTCGAAAGCGCTGACAGGCATTCTGATCGTCTCGCGCACGCCCGAAGCCGATGCGCTGGCTCAGACCTTCGGCACCGAACGCTTCTCTGAGAGCCCTGATGCCGACCTGCCTGCTGCATTGACCCAGGCCAGCACCCATCTGATGGAACACTTCGGGGCAAACGGAGTGATGATCGTTCCAGCCGACATCCCGCTACTCTGCCCGGACGAGATCGATTCCATCCTGGCGGGCCACGATCAGGTGACCGTGGTACCCGACAGTGAGAATCTGGGCACCAACTGCCTGATCTGTTCACCGCCCGATGTCATCGACCTGGTATTCGATGGCAAGAGCTTCAAACCCCACGTTGATGCGGCTTTTGAGCGGGGTATCACACCGCGCATCGAGCCTTGCGGAAGCTTTGCCCTCGATATCGACACCGCGAACGATCTGCGGGCTCTGCTCGAGCACGATCGCACCACTCAAACGGGTACATTCTTAGAAAAATCCGCTATAGCAAGCAGGCTTCAGGGAACCGATAATGGTTGGCCCGAGCCTAACCATCAGGAATGAAGCCATTGGCGCAACCCAAAGAAATGCAACTCATCGATAAGCTGCGATCACAGCACCAACTGGGCGAGCGGCCATCCGTCATCGATGCCCTGGCACTGGCGAAGGTGGACGATACCCGAGAGCTGGCCGGACTGGCCGCCGAGCTGCGCGACCAGGGTTTCGCGAACATCGTCACCTACTCCAGAAAGGTGTTCATTCCGCTGACCCACCTGTGCCGAGACGTCTGCCACTACTGCACCTTTGCCCAGGTACCCAGAAAGGTCCGGGCGCCCTATCAGAGTATCGAGGAAATTCTGGACACCGCGCGCCATGGTGCGGCCATGGGCTGTAAGGAAGCCTTGTTCACCCTGGGTGAAAAACCGGAACTTCGCTACAAAGCAGCGCGGGAAGCGCTGACCGAGATGGGTTTCGACTCTACCCTGGACTATCTGCTGCATGCCGCGCAACGGGTTTTCCAGGAAACCGGCCTGCTGCCGCATCTGAACCCGGGCACCATGAGCCTGGAAGAACTCGAAAGGCTGCGTCCCATGTCTCCCTCCATGGGGATCATGATCGAATCCACCGCCGAAAGGCTGTGTGAAAAAGGCATGCCTCACTACGGCTCACCGGACAAAATACCCGCGTTACGACTCAAAACCCTGGCCGACGCCGGCACCGCGCGCATTCCATTCACCACCGGTATATTGATCGGTATCGGCGAAACCCGAGCCGAGCGCATCGAATCGCTGCTCGCCATCCGTGAAATTCACGAATCCCACGGCCACGTGCAGGAAATCATCGTTCAGAACTTCCGGGCCAAACCGGAAACCAGGATGGCCAACGCGCCGGAACCGGACCTCAACGAGTTGCTCTGGACGCTGGCGGTCACACGAATTCTGTTTGGCCCTTACATGAGCGTTCAGGCACCGCCGAATCTGAGCCCGGGGGTGTTGGAAAAAATCATCGCCGCTGGAATCAACGATTGGGGTGGCGTTTCACCGCTGACCCCGGACTTCGTCAATCCGGAGGCACCCTGGCCACAGCTGGACGATCTGTCTGCACAAACCGAAGCTGCCGGTAAGTCTCTACACGAGCGTCTCACCATTTATCCCCGCTATGCTCAGGACCTGAACACCTGGGTAGATCCGGGAATGGTTGAGCCGATTCTCAACATCACGGACGCGGACGGTTTTCCACGGACCGATCAATGGAGTCCCGGAGAGGAAATCGACCCTCCCGCCCGGATCATCGACGCGATCAGCGCGGCACCACGGCAGGTATCCAGAGACCTGCAAGCCGTTCTCAGCAACGTGGAATCAGAAACTCTCCTCAGTGAGGCAGAAATCATTCGCTTGTTCGTAGCCCGGGGGGATGACTTCAACGCCGTGGTACAAGCCGCCGACCGACTGCGAGAAAGGGTCAACGGCAACACCGTCAGTTACGTCGTCAATCGAAACATCAACTACACCAATATCTGCTACTTCAAGTGCCAGTTCTGTGCTTTTTCGAAAGGCAAGCTGTCCGAAAATCTGCGCGGCCGGCCCTACGATCTCTCTCATGAGGAAATTCAAAGACGCACCAGTGAGGCCTGGGCTCGCGGCGCAACCGAAGTCTGCATGCAGGGGGGTATTCATCCGGAATACACCGGCAATACCTATCTCGAGATTCTGCGTGCGGTCAAAGAAGCCGTGCCAGACATGCACATTCATGCTTTTTCACCGCTGGAGGTCTGGCAAGGCGCCGCCACTCTGGACATGGATCTGGTCAGTTACCTGCGCGCGGCGAAAGAAGCCGGGCTCGGCACCCTCCCGGGTACCGCCGCGGAAATTCTGGATGACGAGATTCGCCAGATCATCTGTGCCGACAAAATCAATACCGATCAATGGCTCGAAGTCATGCGTGCAGCGCACGAGGTCGGTTTTCGAACTACCGCCACCATCATGTATGGCCATGTGGAACGCCCGGAACACTGGGCGCGACACCTGATTCGAGTGCGCGACCTGCAGCGCGAGAGCGGCGGGTTCACAGAATTCGTACCGTTGCCCTTCGTACACATGGAAGCACCCATGTATCTCAAGGGTAAGGCTCGCAAGGGCCCGACTTTCCGTGAAGCCGTGTTGATGCACGCCGTCGCTCGATTATCGTTACACCCTCACATCACCAATATTCAATCCAGCTGGGTGAAAATGGGTCACGCCGGAGTCGTTGCCTCCCTCAACGCCGGCTGCAACGATCTCGGAGGCACGCTGATGAACGAGAGCATCAGCCGAGCAGCAGGGACTTCTCATGGGCAGGAGACCTCTCCTCAGCGAATGGCGGAGATGATCAACAACGCCAATCGAACACCGCGACAAAGAAACACCCTCTATCGGGACGTGAGTTCAGAAAGGATCAACAGAGGCCTGCTCGCAGGCGAACTCCTGGAGATCGTCAACACGCCTCCTGAGAAGCGTGGACAGAAGCGCAAAGGCGAACTGTTACGACCCGGATTGATTCAGGCGGTTTCCGCTGACTGACTTGTTTTCATCTTACAGCTTCGCCGCGGACCTTTAGTGCGCCGCGGGCGCTTAGTTCGCCGCGGGCTTTTAGTTCGCCGCAGGCGCTTAGTTCGCCGCGGGCGCTATCCTCGGAAGGCAGTCCTCTGACGGCCAGCAGTAACGGCAGAATCAGCCCGATGAAGATCACCAGCGTCGCGGCGGCGAGCAGATACAGCGTTGCCTTCATACCCCAGAGATCGAGGTAGTAACCCACCAGCGGTCCCGTCAGCACAAACGCGCCGCGAAAACCGAAACTCGTCAGCGAGTTGGCTGTGGCTCGATACTCGCTGGGAATTCGCGTGTTGAGCGCATCCCTCAAAACCACGAGTCCGAACCCACGACTCATGAAAAAGGTCGCGCTGGCGATGTAGCCACCAATGATACCCAGGTGTTCGAGCCCGAGATAGCCAGCCACCGGCGACAGGCCGATGAAAGCCAGCAGAGCGGTGGTTCCCAGCCGCTGTTCCACCTGGTGGGCATAGCGGCCCGCCATCGCCGCTATCACGGTCAGGCCTGCCCACAGATAACCGAAGTGGACGAGGTCAATCCCGTTCTGGTCCCAGATTTTCTGCAACAGCCAGACCGCGTAGAAGGTCGTCAAACTCCAGACGCACAGGGCCAGCACGACCAGGCGCAGCAGCCGCGAGCGAACGATCAAGGCACGGCAAATCTCAACCATGTTGCCAAGGTGGCTGGAGCCATCGAGACGCCTCCCGGGGGGTTCTTTCAGCGTCACCGCCAGTAACAGCGGTACCCAACCCAC
>QIDL01000434.1 GCA_003228415.1 Gammaproteobacteria bacterium
CTGACCCGCCAGCATGAGGCCGGCCATCTGCACCAGAAATCCGACAGCGGTGGACGCAGAGACCCCACGCTGGACCGCCGTCCCGGAAACTCGATTGAGGATGGCCTGCTGCGCCGGTGCCGAGTAGGACGTGACCACGCTCATGCCCACCCCCCACAAGGCAACCGTCCAGACGCTGATGCCACCGGTTTCGTTCACCAGAATCAAGCCCAGCGGCAGGATGGGAGCGACGGCGTACGCTCGAATCAACAGCGTGCGGGAATCGTAGCGGTCGGCGCTGGCACCCCCCCAGAGCATCAGGAAGATGCCCGGTATGCCGATCAAGGCCTGTAGCAAGCCAACCTGATCGGCCGGTAACAACAACACACCGATCAGCAGCCAGCTCACCAACAGATACTGCATCGAGAAAGCCATTCCCGAGAACGCGGTCGCACTCAGGTAGGCTCGAAATCCGGAATTGATGTTATCTATCCAACAGGTTGAGGAATTCCGCTCTGGTCGACGGATTGTCCCGAAAAGCCCCCAGCATGGCAGACGATTTCATTTTCGAATTCTGCTTCTCCACACCACGCATCATCATGCACAGGTGTTGAGCCTCGATGATCACCCCGATATCTTTAGCCCCGGTGACCTCATTCAAAGCGTTGGCAATCTGAAAAGTCAGTTGTTCCTGGATCTGCAGCCGCCGGGCGAACATGTCTACAATTCTCGCCACCTTGGAGAGCCCGAGGACCCGGCCATCAGGTATGTACCCGACGTGACAGCGGCCGATGAACGGCAGCAGGTGGTGCTCACACAGCGAGTACCTCTCGATGTCCTGCACGATGATCATTTCCCGGTTATCGGTCGGGAAAAGGGCGCCGTTAACTACCTCTTCAAGGGTCTCATCGTAGCCACGGGTCATAAACTGCATGGCTTTCGCCGCCCGCTTCGGCGTATCGGCCACACCCGGACGAGTAAGATCATCCACCGTTTCGAGAATCTGCCGATAGGCATTCAGCAGGATTTCCTGTTTGTCCACTGCGTCTCCCACTCGCGCTTTGAGTTCATGATGGACTAGTGTTCGGCTGCGGACAAATCCGGCGGAAGCCACGTTGCGCTATCTTTATCCGGGCAATCGAACGTTGGCGGTGCCAAATACCCGCGTTTCATTCTTTTGATTCTTAACGGTCAGATCGAGCTGAACGATCCCCTGTTGCTCATCTACATCGGTAACGACGGCGCTGATCAAACAGGGTTCGTCCGCCAACAGCGGTGCTCTAAATACGGTATCGATAGTTTCCACCTCGGCGTCTGGAGACCAGCGATGAATCATGCTGGTGAGAAAACCCATGGCCATGATGCCGGGCACCAGAGCCCCGGGCAGTCCTTCCTTTCTGGCGAGTTCGTGGTCTTTGAATCGACCGCCGCCGCCCCAGCCCACCGCCTCGGCAAAAGCACTGGTGGCAGCAATGGAGGTATCCGGCTGGAACGGATCGAGTTCGGCACCGAACTCCACGTCAGCGATGGATCCTATACTCATGATGCACGCTCACGGATTACGGTGCGTGAGTCGCTGGTGGCAACCTGTTCGCCATTTTCATCAAACAATTCCATTCGGGAAACGAGAAAGATCATTCGCCCGGACCGACCGGACTTATCGTAGATGTCGTGTAGATGTGTTTTACCGGTGAGCGGTCGGCCGGCGCGTACCGGCTTGATGCAGGTGACCGCCTTGCCGCCATCCATGGGAATTCCGCCGAACTCGGGAAAGTTGATCGGCAAATGACGTCCGGCCGCCAGGCTGGCGATGAACGCCGGTGGCGCCTGAAAATCCGGGTGAGCAGGATCGCTGAATTGCGGCAACGTTTCACCGGACATGCGTGCCACGATGGCAACCTTTTCCGGGTCCAGTTCGAAGTCCTTCTTATCGAACTCCAGATTTAGAAATCGTGATTTCAACTCGTCAATATCAACCTTCACAGGGATCCTCTGCTAACTCGTTATTGCCCAGAAGCTGCTTTGCTGGCGACTGATTGCTCGGCGCTGGCGCCCCGTTCGACCCCGATTCCAATCGGTGCATGCCTCAAACGCTTCGACCACCATCCACGTTGATGGCTGTTCCGGTAATGAAATCTGCATCGGCAGACGCCAGAAAGGTCACAGCCGCCGCCACGTCTGCAGGTTCGGCCAATCGTCCACGCGGAATGGTACTGACCAGGTTGGCCCGCATCTCATCCGATAGCTCATCCCTGCCGGTCGCACCTTTCATGAAGTCGGTATCGGCCGCCACCGGATTGACCGCGTTGACACGAATGTTGTGCCGGGCGACCTCCAGGGACAGGCCTTTGGTGAGAGTCAACACGGCACCCTTGGTGGCGTTGTAGGGTGTGACTCCCGGGCGCGGGGCCACCGCACCAATGGAAGCAATATTGACGATGGCACCTCCGCCTCGTTCGATCATCAGTGGGATTGTGTGCTTGCAACCGAGAAAAACCCCTCGGACGTTAACCGCATACACCGCATCAAAGTCCTCCACGGAGATTTTCCAGAGCAGCTTGTTGAGGTGGGAGTATCCGGCGTTGTTGACCAGAACATCCAGAGCGCCAAAGGCATCCACCGCACACTCGACCATGCCCATCACGGCCTTCTCATCAGCCACATCGACGACCACGGCTTGCGCCGTGCCGCCCGCGCCGGCGATCTCAGCAGCCACCCGCTCGGCACCGGCCGCATTGATATCGGCCACCACTACCCGTCCGCCTTCGCTGGCAAAGCGCTTGGCAGTGGCCTCGCCGAAGCCGGAGCCCGCGCCGGTAACGACGACGCTTTTTCCTTCGAATCGAGTCATCTAGTTGCGCTCGATACTTTTTTCGACGGAGGATCGAATTTCGTCACCATGCTCACCCAGCATCGGTGCCCGGCGGTGAAAATTGGCCGGGGTAGCCGTGAACTTGATGGGGTTGGCGATGATCGAGACATCCGGGTTGTCTCCGGGTAACGAGAACTCGGTAATCATGCCGCGTGCGGCGGCGTGAGGATCCGCGAAGATATCTTCGGCCGTATTGACCGGACCACAGGGGACCTTGCCGCCGAGCCGCTCGACCACCTGTTGCTTGGTCAAGGCCCCGGTCCATTGATAGATGACGTCCAGCACCAGATCCTGGTTCTGACGCCGCACGTAGGTGTTCCTGGTTCTTTCATCGGTGATCAGATCTTCGCGCCCCATGGCCTCACAGAGTGCTCGCCAGTGCCCCGGACCGGGTGCCGCGATGGACACCGAGCCGTCCTGGACAGGGAACAGACCAAATGGACACAGATTGGGATGGTGCTCACCGCGCGCACCGAGAGAATCTCGCGTGTAACCATAGTTGGCAATCACGGTTTCCGATAGAAAGGCCACCGCGTCATACATGCCAACGTCCATGAACTGGCCTTCTCCCGTTCGTCGAGCATGGTGGATGGCGGCAACCAGCCCGAGTGCCAGCAGGGTTCCCGGGTAGATATCTCCGACGCTCACTCCCGCGGGATATCCAGTTCCGGTTTCCGGCCCGGTGATATGCGCAATCCCACCCATGCTCTGCGCCACGATATCGTAGGCGGGCCAGTCCGCGTAAGGACTCTCGCCGGTTCGCGGATCGCCAAATCCTCGAATGCAGCCATAGACAATGGCCGCGTTACGGGCGTGTACCACATCGTATCCCACCCCCAGTTTATCCATCACCCCAACGCGCATGTTTTCGACAATGGCGTCGGCCGAATCACACAGCTCCAGCAGCATCTCTTTGTCAGCCGCATCTTTCAGATCGAGCACGATGCTGCGCTTGTTGCGATTGATGCTGGCAAAGTAGCCGCCAAAGTCACAGCCGACTCCAGGCTCCTCGTCGAATCGGGCGCTGGGACTGACGTAGTTCTCGGGTAACGGCGGGACGCTCCGCGATGCGTCGCCCTTCGGCGGTTCGACCTTGATGACGTCCGCACCCAGATCACCCAGCAGCCCGGTGCCAAACGGGCCCGCCAAAGCCATGGTGCAATCGACGATGGTGACGTCGGATAGCGGTCCTGTGCGTTCGCTCATGTCAAACCCCCTTTTCGACCGGGACTCTGAGCCCTGCGCTCCTCGAGCGCAAGGCCGTCGGCTATGGAATCCTCAGAGATCCGGTTAGGATGATCCTTATCGATGAAGGACTCCAAAGGGTTTCGGCCTGGCGGCGAAGCAACCATGTACCCAGGCCATTGGGCGACAAAGAAAGGTACCCTGCCCGCAATCGTCAACGCCGAATTCGTCGACGAACTGCCACGGCTTCCCACCGGCAAACTGTACAAGCGGGTGTTGCGGGACAAATACCGGGCCGAATGACTATGGAACCCACGATCCGCTCAAAGGCAGCCACGGCCAGAAATCTGCTGCTGGTGGCGGTATCGACGGCCCTGACGTTGGCCAGCGTCGAATTTCTGATGCGTCTGACGCTGGATCCGAGCGATCTCTACAGTAGTTTCCACAACCGGCCCGATCTCAATCAGTGGCGCAATGAAGTGCAGTTCTGGGAGCGCTACCATGATGCGCCATCGGCCGACTTCGGCAGCTATGACCCACTGCTGGGCTGGGATAATTTATCCGGCGGCGACCGAATCAGAGGTGGTTTCGAAGAACTGGAAACCACCGGCCTGCGCATCCTCGCCGTCGGAGATTCGTTCGTCTGGGGCAACGAGGTGGCGGCAGATGAGACCTTCAGCTCGGTTCTCAATGCCCGGTTCAGCGATCTGCAGGTGTTGAATATGGGCGTGCCCGGTTATGGCATCGACCAGGCTTATCTCAAGTACCTCCACTACGGCTCGCCCCTTGCTCCAGACGTCATACTGTTCGGCGTTTATGTCTCGGACTACGAACGCGCCAGCGTGGCATTCTCCACGTATTCAAAACCTCGTTTCAAGGCGATCGGAGACCAGTTCGTGCTGGAAAATCAACCGGTTGCAGCACCAGGTCTGGAACTCGATCGCATCGGCGCCGCTCTCGAAGGGCGATGGTATCTGGTGGAATTCATCCACAACGCCTGGCGCCGACTGGCCACTGGAGCGGACCAGGATCGACGCTTCTTCGACCAAACCGACAGGATCATCGCTCACATCCTCGGATCGCTGCAGAGAAGCCTGTCACCCGACCAGAAACTACTCGTTGTGCACATTCCTCGCGGCGAATCCTTCACCGAGGCCGAACCCTTCTTTGATGAGATGCACCGATCCCTGCTCGCCATCTACGCGTCCCTGGGGCTGGACTACATCGATCTGTTTCAGGCCTATCGCGTTCGGCTTAGCGCTGCAGAAGCAGCAGCGAGATACTACGTTCAGCGTCCCAGTGGCTCGGTCGGTCATCTCAGCGCTGCCGGGCATGCTCGCGTTGCCGAACTCATCGCCGAACACCTGGGCATCGAGGCACGCTGACGGCGATCATCCGTTTGCCCCCCTCCACCTTAAACCAGTATGATGCCGCGCTTCGGCCGACGGAGAACAGAGGATCTACCGACTAAACCACCGAAATACCGGCAGTCGCCGCTGGATCCCTCTCCTTTTTCTCCTGATAGTCGCACCGGGTGTGCGCGCGGAGTGGTTGCTCTTCGAAAGCCCGTTTGCAAAGGACGAGCCGGGTTCGGTGGGTATCGGCTATGCCCTGCGTTTCGGACAAAGCCCCTATGTCGGTGTCGGTAACATCGGCAACGTCAACAGCGATTACAGCTACGATCTGGTGCCGCTGTATCTCTATGAAGGCGATTATCTGTTTGCACGCGGCACGGAGGCCGGCATTCATCTCTTCCAACCCAGTCGCTTCAATCTGGATTTCCTGTTCAGGTATCGATTCGACCGTCTGCAAGCGGACTCCAGTGAATTTCTGGAGGGTATGGAAGAACGCTATCAAACGGTGGATACCGGCCTTGGCCTCTCGTTCAAGGATGACTGGGGCGAACTCAAGCTGACGGCGGTAACCGATCTGCTGGGGCGCCACAAGGGCCAGGAAGTTGACCTGACCTACCGTTACGCCTTTGCAAGGGGCCGCTGGTCCATCACCCCTGCGCTGGGTCTGGTCTACCAGAGCCGCAACCTGACCGACTATTATTACGGCGTCACAGCCCAGGAAGCCCGAGCCGATCGACCCGCTTACACTCCGGATAGCGCCTTGTTCTGGAGAGCGGGACTCAATAGCAGCTACCAGTTCCTGGACAACTGGAACCTGTTCGCGAACTTTTCCTACGACGTACTGGACGATACCGTAAAGGACAGTCCGTTGACGGAGAGGAGCAACCTCTTTTCCGCCTATCTCGGGGCTTCTTACGCACTCGGCAACGCCAGAGACGTGGCGACCCGGACCGAAGACACCAAGCTCTGGAGCTGGCGCGTCAACGTCGGCTACACCGTTCAGGACACGTTTTCCCAGGTCCTGCTCGGTAACTTCAAACAACACCGGGAAGTCGACACCTACCTGGCCGGGATCACCCTGGGTCGCCTGCTCAAGGATGGCAAGCGGGGCGATATCTGGGGACGGTTTTCTGTCAATCGTCGATTTGAAAACGACTTTCAAAAAGACTTCACCGAATACGCGGCCTACGTGATGACCATGGGGTCCGGCTATGCCCCCTGGACCAATCGAGAACTATTCCGCTTCGGCTTCGGGATCGGTATT
>QIDL01000032.1 GCA_003228415.1 Gammaproteobacteria bacterium
AGGGCGACGAGCCGGAGATCAGCGGGATCGGTTTGGTGGTGACGCCGGGCTGATCCATCGACAGCAGCACGAAGCTGATGCCGTCATGCTTGGTGGCATCCGGATCGGTTCGAACCAGACAAAACATCCAATCCGAGTGGTCTGCGCCGGAAGTCCAGATTTTCTGGCCGTTGATCACGAAGTGGTCGCCATCCAGTACCGCCTTGGTTCGGAGACTCGCCAGATCCGATCCGGCGCCAGGTTCGCTATAACCCTGGCACCAGCGAACTTCACCGCTGGTAATCCGGGGCAGGTGACGCCGTTTCTGTTCGTCGGTGCCGAACTCCAGCAGCGTTGGACCGATCATCATCAGGCCCATTCCGGTAGATGGCGGCAGCGCCTTGATTGCGGACATTTCCTGGCGCAGCACGCCGCCCTCCTCGCGGCTCAGTCCGCCCCCGCCATACTCGCGCGGCCACATCGGTGCCGTCCAACCGCGCTCCGCGGCCCGTTCGAGCCACAGCTTCGCGTCCTCGGTGTTGTAGACTTCATAGGCATCTTCGAAGTGAACGGATTCCTGGCGCATGGTCTCGGGGCAATTGGCGTCCAGCCAGGTTCGTGCTTCTTCTCTGAAAGCGTCCAGATTCATAGTGTGATCTCCAGTGAGCCCGGCATTATGGCGTGCATTAGAGAATCTTGCAGCCTGAATTCGACGTGGCTCAGGCGGCGTTCGCGAAGGCATAGCGTTGTTTGTATTGGGCTCTACCCGGTTCCTCGGTCATACTACGTCTCCCGCGGGTGGCTCCTCACGGGTAGCTCCTCACGGGTAACTCCTCACGGGTAAATAGAGGCAGGAGTAGACGGCGGATGGTTCATGCCCCATGGTTTTCCCATCGACCGACTACAGACAACCACAGCGACAGACAAAACAGGAATCATCATGACGACCGGACTGCAACTGAAATCCACCGTTCGAGCGGATGGCACGCTGAATCTCTCTCTGGAAAACGTTGAGACACCCACTCCAGAATCCACAGAGGTGATCGTCCGTGTTGAAGCCTCACCGATCAATCCATCCGATCTGGGCATGCTGTTTGGTGGTGCCGACATGACGACGGCCCGGATTGACGAATCCGGCAATGTGATAGCGGACGTTCCCGAGGCCATGCAGAGAGCCATGGCGGCCAGAGTCGATCAATCTCTGCCGGTGGGTAACGAAGGAGCAGGAGTAGTCATCGAAGCCGGTGATTCGGAACTTGCCCAGTCGCTACTGGGTAAAACGGTGGCCATCCTGGGCGGCGCCATGTATGGCCAATATCGTTGCATCAAGGCGAAACAGTGCCTTCTCCTGCATGAAGGCACCACGCCCGCAGAGGGGGCTTCCTGTTTCGTCAACCCGTTGACGGCACTCGGCATGGTGGAAACCATGCGCCTGGAAGGGTATACGGCGCTGGTACACACCGCCGCCGCATCGAACCTGGGTCAGATGTTGCAGAAAATCTGTCTTGCCGACGGCGTAGACCTCGTCAATATCGTTCGTAAGCCCGAGCAGGAACAGATTCTGAAGGCCATTGGTGCCGGGCAAGTCTGTGACTCCAGCAAGGCGAGCTTCATGGAAGATCTGGTGGCAGCACTGGTTGCCACCGGGGCAACGCTGGCGTTCGACGCTACCGGTGGTGGCAAGTTGGCGAGCCAGATCCTGACCGCCATGGAGATCGCTCAGAATAAGACGGCTTCCGAATTCAGCCGCTATGGCTCAACCACTCACAAGCAACTGTATATCTACGGTGGGTTGGACCGTAGTCCCACCGAACTTACACGTGGCTACGGTATGGCATGGGGAATTGGCAGCTGGTTGCTGACACCGTTTCTGCAGAAAATCGGACCGGAAGAGGCGCAGAAACTGCGCGATCGAGTGGCCGCCGAAGTCAAAACCACCTTCGCCAGCAGTTACGTGAAAGAGGTGTCGCTGGCCGAAGTGCTGGAGCTCGACTCGATAGCCATCTACGGTAAGCAGGCTACCGGCGAGAAATATCTGGTGAACCCCAATAAGGACGTGTGAAGCGTGCGTTGCAGGTGGTCTAACAAGCGGAACCCCCAGGAGGGAAGAAGATGTCGGATTTTCAGGACAAAGTAGTTGTGGTCACCGGTGCCGGTGGCGGCCTTGGTCGTTGCCATGCGCTGGCGTTTGCTGAGCGTGGCGCCAAGGTGGTCGTCAACGACCTGGGTGGATCGGTGGATGGCAGCGGGTCGGGCGGTGCCGCCGAGGCGGTGGTCGATGAGATTCGTGCGATGGGGGGCACAGCTATTGCCAACGGTGATTCGGTGGCGGACAAAACCGGCGCACAGAAGATCATTCAGGATGCGGTGGATGCATACGGTACCGTGCATATTCTTGTCAACAACGCTGGCATCTTGCGCGACAAGACCTTCAAGAAGATGACCCTTGAAGATTTCGATATGGTCATGCAGGTGCATATGAATGGCAGTGCCTATGTGACCCATGCGGCCTGGCCGCTGATGTACGAGCAGCGCTATGGCCGAATCGTGCTCACCAGTTCCGGATCCGGGATCTATGGGAATTTTGGCCAGTCGAACTACGGCGCAGCAAAAATGGCCATGCTCGGTTTCATGAATGTGCTGGCACTCGAAGGCGCCAGCCACAACGTCCGGATCAATTGTCTCGCACCGGGTGCGGCAACCCGAATGACGGCAACGGTGCCCGGCCGGTCCGCCGATGTGGGCGATCCCGACCCCGAACGGCACCCGAAGCTGGTGAGCCCCGCGGTACTGTTCATGTGTCAGGAGGAGGCGCCGAGTGGCGTGGTGATCAACGCCGCCGGTGGTAACTTCAGTCGTGCACAGGTGTTTGTGAACGAAGGGGTAAGCCTCGGCATAGACGCTGACTATGAGAGTCTGGCGGAAGCAGGTGAACGACTCCTCGATATGGGTGGGGCTAAACCGAGGGAACGCAGAGCTCGACCGAGTCGGTCTTCTTAGAGTCGACTGAGGAAGTTGGGATGAATCATCGTGTGATGAAGCTGGCTGGGTTCCTTGTGCTGGGCGGTGCTGCGGCGGCTACCGCAATTGCCGATATTCCGCGAATGGCCAGTGGTGTGCCGGATCTCTCCGGCACATACAACGTCGCCACTTTGACGCCGCTGCAGCGCCCGGAAGAATTCGGCGAAAACCTTTACCTGTCGCCGGAAGAAGCCGATCAGATCGTCGAAACCAATCGGCTTCAGGCGGAAGCAAGGGATAGAAATCGAGGACCAGCGAACGAAGCGCCGCCGGTTGGGGGAGCACCACCGGTGGGCCTCGGTGACGAGTTCCGCGAATCCAGCGGTGCAGGTTCCGTGGGTGGATACAACCACGCCTATGTCGACCGCGGTGATGACGTGATGATGGTAGATGGCAAGTTTCGTACCTCCATTATCACCGAGCCGGCAAACGGGCGAATGCCGGAATTCACTGCGGCCACAATGCAGCGCGTGATGGCACGCCGTGGGCTGCGCAGACCGAACACCGGCACCGCGTGGTGGTTGGAGGTGGATGGCCCTGGCCCCTATGACGACCCAGAATCTCTAGGGGACTCAGAGCGTTGCCTGACGGGATTCGGCTCTACCGGTGGACCGCCTGTGCTGCCAGTGTTGTACAACAATCTGAAGCGGGTTGTGCAAACCGATGATCATGTGATGATCTTGATCGAGATGGTCCATGACGCTCGTATCATCCGGCTGAACAGCGAGCACACGGCGCCTGAAATTCGCAAGTGGCTCGGCGATTCAATCGGCTGGTGGGAAGGCGATACCCTGGTGGTGGACACCACCAATTTCAACGACAGTCCGGGACTGTTTCTGGCATCACGTGATCTACATGTGGTCGAACGCTTCACTCGCCTCAACGGCCAGGATATCCACTATGCCTTTACGGTCGAAGATCCGACGGTCTGGACCCAACCCTGGGGAGGTGAGTATGTCTGGCCGGGATCTGGAGATCGGGTTTACGAATACGCCTGCCACGAAGCCAACTACTCCATGGAGGGCATCCTGAAGGGCGCGAGGCTGCTGGAAATCGAGGCTGATAGCGCCCGCGGCGATTAATGAAGCGCCTGCGGCGACTAATCAATAGCCCGCGGCGACCCCGCCGAATTTGTCCACCATAGATCCCGATCGGCTTACCCGGATGTCAATCGTGATATAACCTGGCTCAGGGAATGATAGAACCACGCAGGGAAGCGGGTACTTCACCAACACTCGTTTCACTTTGTGGGGGCAGCTTGTCGAATCCCGAACTTAAAAAGTCCAGCATCTGGATCTACGGATCGCTGGGGTTTCCGCTGGCTCTATTGGGCTACCCGCTGGGTATCTGGCTGCCGAGGGCCTATGACACCTATATAGGCATCGAGACCGCCATGGTTGGCGTGGTTATCAGCGTGGCCGCCATCTTTGATGCGATCACCGATCCGGCCATGGGCTATGCGTCGGATAATTTTCGCAGCCGCTGGGGTCGCCGCAAGGCCTGGGTACTGGTGGGCGCACCCTTTCTGGCATTGGCCCTCTATTATCTGCTGAATCCCGAAAAAGGCAGCTCGGTGCTCTATCTCGGCGCCTGGTTCGTGTTTCTCCGCATCGGCACCACCATGCTGGGCGTACCCTATACTGCCTGGGGTATGGAACTCTCGGGTGAGTACAACACGCGTACTCGCATTCAGGCGGCCAGAGAGTTTTTTGTGCTGCTCGGTCTCATCGGTGCTGCCGCGATCCCGGCACTGGTGGAAACGCTGTATGGAGCAGAAACCACAGCGGTGATGGTGTTGAACGCATACACCTGGCTGGCAGTGCCTTTGTTGTTGCTGATCACGGTGCTCGTCGTCTGGCGAGTCCCGGAACCACCGCCGCGCGTTCGCGAAGGTCAGGTGGGTTTTGTTGAGTCGCTGTCGCTGATGTATCGCAACAAGCTGTTTTTACGCGTGCTCAGTATCGAAGTTCTCGTCGGCGGCGGTGAGGCGTTTCGCAACGCGCTATCCCTGTACTTCATGCAGGATTACATCGGTGCCCCGCGGGCGGGAACTTTGTACCTGGTCTACTTCAGCATGGGTCTTGCGGCCATACCGGTCTGGAACTGGCTGGCGAAGAGGTACGGCAAGCATCGTTCGTTGTCTGCGGCAATCATCCTGGTCAGCGTGGTCAGCATCAGTATCTTCACCCTGGACTATGGGCAGGTCTGGGCGTTCTACATATTATTTGCCATCAAGGGATTCTGCTTCGGCTCCTTCGCCTACCTGCCGCGCTCCATGCTCGCCGATGTCATCGATCTGGATACTCTGAAATCGGGTGATGCACGAACGGGTGGCTACTACTCGATATACGGCTTCATGACCAAGGTCGCCCATTCGATTGGCGGCGCGTCGCTCATTGCTCTTGCCTTTCTAGGCTACAACACCGCCATTGGTGCGACAAACGGACCAACGCAGCTCCTTTACCTCGGTGTGCTCTACGCCATCGTGCCTACAGTACTGTTCATGTTCGCCTTGTACATGTGCTGGACCTGGCCGCTGACTTCTGGAAAACATGCCCAGTTGAAAAAACTGCTCGATGCCAAAGAGGCTCGTCGAGTCCAGGAAGCAGCATGAGCATCCCTGCTCTTCGGTCGTTTCAGTGCGCTGTATCTCACCGTGAACAAAACGGGTGCACAGAACGACTGGTGGCCAGACAAGAGGCGAACACTTCACTGGTAATTGCGGCTTATAATGGAGACCCCTGTTTCCAGATATGGACCGATGGAATCGAAAGCCCGTTTGCTGGCCGTCGCACTGGTATCACTCGTGCTCGGCTTTTTGATCAGCAGATTCCTGGAAAACGATGCCGCGAGTGATGCCGCTGTTGTGCAGCAGGATTCCACAGTTTCTGTTTCTGACAAGACGATCAACGGTGAATCGTCGAGTGGCGACCTTCCGGTCTTAGCGTTCAAACACACCCCGTCGATTCGACCGACGGTGACCTATCGGATCAAGGTCGATCCGGTTCGTCCCGCGGCCGTGATCGAATCGTCAACCGATGATTCGGCAGGGCGGCGCGAGTCGGCCGCGGAAGATGAGATCGAAGAACAGCCGGATCTGGATTTCGTCGCCATGCTGAGTGAGGAAGGCGATGACGTCGATGACGTCGATGAAGGATTTGATGATCTCGAGCCCGGCACTCTGACCCGCATGACCTGGCGGGCCGGAGAATCTCTATATGGTTCCTCCATCCCGACACCGGTATTGGTGGCCCAGGGTCTCGAGTCGGGTCCGACGTTGTGCTTGACCGGTGCCGTGCACGGGGATGAACTCAATGGCATTGAGATCGTGCGGCGGCTGATGTACGCCATCAATCCGGAGAAGCTCCACGGCCAGGTGATCGGCGTGCCGATCGTCAACCTTCAGGGTTTTGAACGGCATTCCCGCTATCTTCCTGACCGGCGGGATCTCAATCGGTTTTTTCCCGGCAATCCGACAGGCAGCTCGGCCTCTCGGATCGCCCACAGCTTTTTCGAGCAGGTGATCTCACACTGCAGCGCCCTGGTGGATCTGCACACAGGATCCTTTCACCGCACCAACCTGCCGCAACTCAGGGCGAATCTGGCCGATGAGTCGGTCCTCGACCTTACCCGGGGTTTCGGT
>QIDL01000591.1 GCA_003228415.1 Gammaproteobacteria bacterium
GTCCAATGTCGCCGATGGATTCAGCACAATCGAGAAGTACACCAGATCCACACCCACACGTGTGCAACTTACGCTGACAATGCGGGGTCATCTCGCACATATTGGCGTCGGCAGCAATTCAAAGACGACTTCACAGGGTGCCGACGACATGGGGCAGGCGTTGCAGCAATGGGCGAAAGCCAGAGTTCCCCTGACCCAACTCGCCAACGTGCCGGGCAGGAACCGCTATCTGGCCGTTGGCTCGCCCACCTCCTTCTACTGGGATCCACGATCGCAACGGTCCGAGTGGCTCGACGTTGGCCAGGAGCTTTTCAAGCTCGCTGCCAACAACAATCCAGTCGACCAACTGGTGCTGGCGGACAGCCAGGGCGATTCGATCGGCTATCTGATCGTCTCCGGAACCCGGCCGTCACGCACCGATGAGCTTGCCGGGAAACGACCGCAGGTGTTGGCCCAGGGTGTTCCGTCCGGACTCATCAACGCTGTGCGGAACAGTATCGACAACGGTGTGGAATTATCCGCAATGGCCGTTACACCGCCCAGACCCAATTCTGCGCCTGGATGGGTCCTGGTCAGTGGCAACTCGGTCGAGAGCGGCGGGTTGCCGGCGACGTCACCCATTATCAAGGACCTGAAGGCACTGATCGCGAGCGGTGAACGCATCGAAGACATCGCTCTGGAAAGATTGCGTTTCCAGACGACCAACAGCGGCTACGCAATCGCGACAAACAAACGAATCAAAGCAGTCAGGATGCGCTGCAGCTCATTCGATGAGGTCAGCACATGGGTCACCACGACGCTCGGCCGCTCGGTCGAATGTGGGGAAATTCCAGAACAGCCGGATAACCGCTGGACATTCAACAAGAACAATCCAGTTGTGCTGGTGATGGTTCATGGAATCACCAGTGTGCCAGATCCCAGTGATGGTAAGTGCAAGATTCGTGATGTCACCAGGGTTGAGCACTTCTTCTGCTACTGGGGCTGGGAATTCATTGCAGGGCTGCTCAATTCAGAACCGCAAACCCTTGTAACGGGCAACGCCATCTACCCGTACGGCAGCGGCCGGAAGATGATCTGGAATGCAACCGGTATCGATACCTACAACCAAGCCAGGCTGCTACTGGCCACACCTTCGCAACCCGGAGAATTACCGGAACTATCGGCGATGATCACTTTCCGTGACGGATCAAGAAACCTGCCCAATCAGGGAATCGATGCGATCAATCAGGTCTACGATCAATACCAGCAGTACTTTGGTGATTTCGAGACTCAGCCGGAGATCATATTCATCGGCCACAGTTTTGGGGGGATTGTCAGCCGCTTCATCATGAACGCGCCACGCAAGTATCTGTCGCCCGAACTCGCAGACAAAGCCCTCTTTCTTCGGGAACGAACCCGCTACATCATCGCCGTGGCGACCCCCCATGACGGCTCTCCGATCTCAGACATGGCGATGCAGATGGGGCCGGATGCCGAGCAGGCGGCCGATAACACGGCGGAGAATTTCGCGGACTGGCTGAAGCTGGTGCCGGGTGTGTTGAAAAGGAATTCGGATATCGAGAAATTACCGAATTTAACCCGCGATCTGGGTGATTTCCTCAGAGCCGCATTTGAGACCGACGTTCCGGTCACCAACGAATTGACGACAACACGCCTGGCGGTGCTCAACCGCGGGCCGGTAGATCCGTACCGGACCTACCGAAGCGATGGCAGTGCAATCCCGATATACGCACTCGGCGGGCGCCAGCCAGACTCGGACTACTATCTGCGCAAGCCGGGGATCAAGTCGCAGATGAACTGGAATGCTCTGGAGAGCGCCCTGAAAATCCTGGCGGATGCCGCGGCGAACAAAAACTCTGGTCGGCCGCGAAAAGTTGGCGAGGCGATCGGCCTGATGCTGCTCGATGTCATGTTGCACGAGAACAATCTACTCAGTCTCGTGCCCGGCCGATTGGTACCAGCTACCAACACCAATGCCAATGACTTCAACGTAGGACTCAAATCCGACTGGGGTCGGATGACCTACAACCCCCTGCTGCAGCCACCCGATGGTTCACGTGAGCTGGAAATGTACCTCGACAAAAATCGACGCATCTTCAAGACCCGGGGACTTCGTAAAATCGAACCGAGCCTGCCATTGCCCGGAGAGCTGGAGTTCTGGTCCAAACCGCGGGCACGCCCGGACGAATGGCCGATGTTCAACTGGCATGAAAAGGGGGACGGGGAATACGATGCGGATGGGATGGTAGGCATCTCGTCGGCACTCGGTATGCGCCTCGGTACCAGTGACATCTTCCCCCTCGATCACGGCAAGCAATATTCCCGCGACGGGAGAACCTACTACGGCGGTTGGTACCGACTCTATCGAGGTCCGTGGGACTGGGATAACCACGGACAGATACATCGCAGACATGCCAATTCCAGCTGGCTCTATCGCAACATCATCAGCAAAGCGGGCCCTTACGCGAATTCGCAAAGCACCAGCGGATGGGTGAAGAACGGTCAATGATGTCCCGACATCCATCTCGTTTGTCTGGTGGCGCTCAGGGCCGGCCGGAAAGTCCGTGGGTGCGGCGCCGGTGTTGAGAGCCTCCAGGAATCCGAACGACCAGCGGCCTCGATCGGCCGGAAAAGGAGCAACCATGCAACACCCATTCCGAACCACCCTCAGTCCCTTGTTTCTGGCAATCCTGCTCTGGGGTTGCGGCAATGAGGATACGACGGTTACCGGCCAGAACCTCGTCGCATCACCCCCACCGGGTGCCGCGGCGGTAGCAGAACCAGGGCCGCGGTCGCAATCTGAGCCAGGACCTGCATTTTGCGGCAAGATGCGTCCTCCGGTGATCGAGGCCGCCTTCGAATTCGGGCTGCGGCTCGCCGAGGTCGACTTTGCCAGCGATCTCGAGTGCCGCTACAACCTGGATGTACCCGGGACTCAACTGGCCATGCTCATCTACCGCATCGAGCCGATTGCGATGTACGAAATGTACAGTGAGTCGAGTCAGAAGACCGCGGACATTCCGAATCTCGGCGAGGAGGCAATTCTCCTGGGTAACGCGCATGTCGAGGTCAATCTGGACAATGAGCGAGCCCTGGAGGTTTCCCTGAAGATCGACAACCGCGGAGGCGGGTTCACGATGACCCCAGAGAAGGTCACGGAGAACCTCATCAGATTCGCCGGCATGCTCGCGATCAGGCTCTAACAGATCCGTCAACCGTTCTCTACCCGACAAACGTTCCAATCGTCGGCCGCCAGTGGGAGATGGAGCGGGAGACGAGACTCGAACTCGCGACAACCTGCTTGGGAAGCAGGGACTCTACCAACTGAGTTACTCCCGCACTCTCGACTCGCATCTTATGCCGAGTTGCAGGATCTGACAAAGTCCATGACAGATCCTCGAAGCACAACGGAATCAATGTCTCCCAGTCGGTCAGCCACCGCAGGGCCATTTGCCAAGCGCCCGACCTTTTGAGAAAGTCCCGCGTTCTATCAATCCGGGGAACAACGGGATGTACCAGCTTTCTTCACGCCGATGTCTCGGCACACTGCTACTGATCACTGTCTTCACCCTCGGCGCCTGCAGCCAGGAATCGCCCCAGGCACCAGAAACACCGGCACAACCCGAGATCATCGCCGATCTGGTGCTCCGTGGCGGCAAGGTCGCCACGGTGGATCCTGCCATCGGCGAAACCGAAGCCATCGCCGTATCGGGACACGAAGTGCTGGCGGTAGGCAGCAATGAAGAAATCTCAGCCTATATCGGGAGCGCCACTGAAGTGGTGGAACTCGACGGTCGCTTCGTGATGCCGGGTTTCATCGAAGGCCACGGCCACTTCATGAGCCTGGGCCGGGCCAGGCAGATCCTCGATCTCAATAGTGTGAAGAACTGGGAAGAAGTGGTGAACATGGTGGCCATCGCTGTGGACCAGGCCCAGCCCGGCGAGTGGATATTCGGCCGCGGCTGGCATCAGGAGAAGTGGGATGCGGTACCGGAAGATGCGGTGCAAGGTGTGCCGCGTAACGACACTCTGAACAGAGTAGCTCCCGACAACCCGGTGCTGCTCGGTCATGCCAGCGGCCACGCTGCATTCGTCAACGATGCCGCCCTTGCCGCAGCCGCCATCGAGGACGCCACCGAAGACCCACCCGGTGGCACCATTGTTCGAACACCTGAAGGCAAAGCCACGGGGTTGTTGCGAGAGTCGGCGCAGAGACTGGTCAACGCCGCGGTGGCGTCGTATGAATCGTGTAAAAGCGCAGATGAAACAGATCAGATCCTCAGGCAGCAGGTATTTCTGGCTTCCCAGGAAGCGCTCGCTCATGGCGTGACTTCCTTTCACGACGCCGGTGCTTCGTTCGAAACCATCGACTTTTTCAAAAAGCTCGAGGAAGAGGGCGCGCTGCCGATCCGCCTCTACGTCATGGTGCGCAACGAGAGCAACGAGGACATGGACGCAAAGTTGCCCGATTATCGCATGCTCGCCGAGGCCAACGACTTCCTCACCGTCCGCTCGATCAAACGCCAGATCGATGGCGCGCTCGGCGCTCACGGAGCCTGGCTGCTGGAACCCTACGAGGATCTGACACAAACCTCCGGGCTGGTGCTGGAAGAAGTGGCAGACATCGAGCGAACAGCCGAGATAGCCGTAAAACACGGCTTCCAGGTCAACGTCCACGCCATTGGCGATCGGGCCAATCGCGAAACCCTCGACATCTACCAGCGGGTTTTCGAGCGAACTGGCGTCGACGGCAGCGAACTGCGCTGGCGGATAGAGCATGCGCAGCATATCGACCCGGCCGACGTCCCGCGGTTCGCCCAACTCGGGGTGATCGCCGCCATGCAGGGCATACACTGTACATCGGACGGTCCGTGGCTGGCATCCAGGCTCGGCGAGGAGCGTACCCGACTGACTTCCTATCCGTGGCGTGATCTCATCGATTCCGGAGCGATCATCGCCAATGGTACCGACGTTCCGGTGGAGCCCATCGACCCCATTGCTTCCTACTACGCATCCGTTTCGCGGATGACCCGGGATGGCACCCGCTTCTATCCGGAGCAGGTGATGACCCGACAGGAGGCACTGGAGAGTTATACGATCAACAACGCCATCGCCGCCTTCGAGGAGGATCTCAAGGGTAGCCTGACCCCCGGCAAGCTGGCCGATATCGTGGTGCTTTCGCAGGATCTGCTCACGGTGGATGAGGATCTGATTCCTGAAACCAGGATCGATCTGACGATTGTCGGTGGGGTGATCAGTTATCGGCGCGGCACTTGAGATGAAATCGGGCAAGCGGCTCTACCCGCTTCTGGGAGGCCTGCTGCTCTATGGGCTGGCCGGATTTCTGCTGGCACCCTGGCTCCTCGAGAGGACGCTGACGAACACCTTGAAGGGTCGTCTCGAACTGCAGGTTGACGTGGAGGCCATCCGCATCAATCCCTTTACCCTCACGCTCGGAATCGATGCCTTGTCGCTCAGGGAACCCGACGGGGCGGCCCTGGCATCATTCGAGCAGTTGTTCATGAACTTTGAATTGATGAGCCTGTTCCGCTGGGCCTGGAGCTTCGACGAGGTCCATCTGATCCAGCCGAGTATCGACTTCGAGCGCTTCTCAGAAGCCGACAACAGTTTCTCCAGACTAGCCGGGCGCTGGTCGAACTCCGCCACCGCACCGTGGGAGAATGAAAAGTCCAGCGACACAGACCTGATTCGACTGGTGGTGGAAGATCTGAAAATCGTTCGGGGGCGGGTGCACCTGATCGACCATCTGCCTGCCGAAACCTTCGCGACAGAACTCAGTCCCATCGATCTGAGCGTTGCCAATCTCAGCACCTTAGCGGACTCGAGCGGCCAACAGCAGGTTACGATTACCACCGAATCCGGTGCCCGACTGGCCTGGACAGGGGTCTTGTCTGTCAATCCCATCTCTTTGAGCGGCCAGGTGACGATCAGCGGAACCCACACACCTGTGCTGTCACGCTACTTCCAGGAATACCTGCCGGTAACGCTTGAGGGCGGCGATGTGGAGGGTCAGTTCCACTACGCGCTATCGCGTGATGATGCAGGCGCTCTATCGGCCCACATCGAGAATCTACAGGGTACTCTGCAGAATTTAACCATCCATCAACCTGACGGCACCGCACTCGCCGAAATCGACGCGATCGATTTTTCCGGTGGCCGGCTCGCCTGGCCGGAACGAACAGCCCACGTCGAAGAACTGCGATTCGATGTGGTGAACATCAATGCGATTCGAGACGCAACAGGCAGCTATCTATCCGGGATGAGTACCGCCGACCAGCCACCGGCTACCGCTGAGACTCCGACGGCAGACGAGACATCAACGGCGACTGCAACGGGAACCGATGCCCCAGCGTGGCAGCTCGACCTGGCCAGACTGATTCTGAACGACTGGCGAATTCGTCACACCGACCAGTCTCTGACAAACGGCACCACGGAGATCAGCGATCTGGATCTGACTCTGGGCAATATCTCCAACCAGGCGGGTGAATCGATCTCACTCGACGCCAAAGCCGTGCTGGCCGCCGGTGGTCTGGTGAGCGTGAGCGGCAACCTTCTGGCACTACCAGCCATCGAACTGGATGGCCGGGTCCAGGTGACGGAGCTGGC
>QIDL01000407.1 GCA_003228415.1 Gammaproteobacteria bacterium
TCTCAACGGTCCCGAACCGGTCGGCTACGACCCGAAAATCATCCCGGGCTGGGACTCGGCCAGCGCCGATTCCTTTGCGGCGCTGAAACTCACGCCGTGGCGCTTACGGGTGATGCCCGGGTCTGTGCTGATTGCCCAGCAGGGGGCCGTTCTGACCTGGCAGGCATAGAGTCGACTCAGCCGTCGGCCTCATGGTAGTTCAGAAATTTTGGACAGGGGTTGCGCTGCCCCATCAGACGGTCCAGGAAACCGCGAATAACAATGGAAAGACCGGCGGTAGCCGTTGCCAGGCTGGCGGCCACGGCGGCGCTGCCTGGATCGAGCTGCAGCGCTGGGCTGACGAATGTGCCGCCAATCTTGAAGTAGGGATTGGTGATGGAGGCGGCGCTGATCCCCAATCCCCGCCGCGCTTGAGTTGCAAGCGAGAGATCCAGTCGCTCGGTCTTCAGGTCGGCCCCGCCGTACACGTACATGTTTACCCGATCAGTCCGCATGACGAAACCAGGCTCTAGTTGCAGCTTGCCTTCAAGGAGCGTCGCGTTGATGACCATGCACTCCATGGGTGTGAAAGCGTCATTGGCGGCGAACGGATTCAAAACCGCCAACACGTTGCTCAGGAAGTCGCCGGTGAAGAGTTCCATCTGCGCGCTGCTGATTCTGCCGCCGTCGGATGAGATCAGAATTCTCCCATCGAGATCTCCGACCAGTTCGGCTACGGTCGTGCCGCTACCGCCGAGTTCGATGTCCAGCGTGTAGCGGGGAATCGTCTCCGGCGCCTGATCCGGAAAGGTGAAAAGCCCTAGATCCGCGTCCGTACCGTTGACCTTCAGGGTCAGACGGGCACCGTCGCCCTCGGGGCGAAGCGTTCCTGAGGCATTGAATGACCCGAATGGGTCCTGGTACGCCGCGCGCTGCAGCTCGAAAATCCCGTCCTGCACCTTCAATTGCAGGCCGACATCGTGAAGACTGGCCCGCATCCCGTGAAACTCGTCGACCTGAATGTCGATGTCCGCATCGAACGCCATCAGGCTGCCGATCTCTATCGGCGTGTCGGGAAAGACTTTCTCGCCATCGTCCTCCGGCTTCACGTCTTTCGCTTCTCCGAAAAACGCCCGCTGCAGGTCGACCAGATTCATTAATGAGGAGGTGCCGCGAAGAACGACCACGGGCTTTTCGGCCAGGGACAAAGATCCGTGCGCAGAGAGATCGCTGTTACCCCAGCGGGCTTCGAGTTGGCTGACATTGATGGCGTTCGGGGAGCCGTTCAGCCTGGAAGAGATGCTGAAAGGAATGGCAGGCGCGAGCGCTTCACCGATCTGCCCGAGCTCTGCCAGCGAGTCGCCGGCTGCCTGGAACTGCAGATCGGTTTTCAGCTGCCCGGTAATATCCAGGCGGCCGTTGACGGAAAGAGTAGCGGATCCGATCCGCAGGGTGCTCTGTTGCAGTTCCAGAAGCTCGACCGCCGGGATAGTTACCCGAGCCTCCAGTTCGAAGGGTTGATCCGGTGGCAGGTAGTTTGGGAGTGGGGGAATGATCTCCGCCAGATTGCGGCCTTTGCCGGTGATTGTAAAACTGGAACCGGCGAGTCCATCGGCGAGAGAGATCCTACCGTCGAGATGGAAGTCGCCACCCCTGGCTGAGAACTCGAGCCCGATCAGCTCCAGGGCGCGCTCGAGACCGCGGACTCTCGAGCTCAGGATAAAAGGCAGACCCCCGCCCTCCGACGACGCATTGGGCAGCAACTCTTCGATATTCTTTCCTTCGACGATGACCTCGACGTCCACACCGGCGAGACCGGCGAGATCACCCAGGTAGCCGTTGACACTCGCGCGGGAAGATCGGTATTCGATGTTACCGCCCTGCAATCGGAAACCATTGGCACTCCGCTCAACGATCGCCTGGAGGCTGATTGGATGTTCAGGCAGATCGGGAATGTTCAGATAGCTTGCGGCGGCGGCGAGATCGCGCACTGCCATCCGGCCGTTCACCAGCAGACCATCGATACTGGTCAGTTGCGGCAGTCTGGCGGTGCCGCTCAACCGGAAAGGGCCGGTGTTGAAGGAGATGTCCGTCGCGGACAACCCGCTGTCGTCGATGGCGACAATGGCGGCGGCTTCATAGATGCCGCTGCGCGTACTCTCGATACCCGCCAGGCGGAGGAGTTCCGCGATGTCTTCCCCGTTCGCGGCGATCACAAGGCGGGTTCCGCTGAGCGCTGGCAGCTCACCGATGACGCCTGCCGCGGTCAGCGAGTGGTCGCCCACTTTCAAGTTGGCCGTCAGCTCGGCCGGGTCCGCGCCGAGGGTCATGCCGAGTTCGAAAGCCACGGCAGGCAATGCCGGGAGCCTCAACAACTCCTTGAACTGGCTGATATCGGTTCCTGCCAGGTGGATGTTACCGAATGCCCCCTCCCGCCGTGGAAACTCGGTAAAATCCGCGTTGAGCGACAGCTGCACATTCTCGGTGTTGATATCGACGCCAGTGAGGTCCAGATCTCCACCATGAAGGTGCAGCCCGCCTCGTATGCTGAAAGGCCCGGCGGGCAGTCCGGGAATCTGCAGAACCTTCTCGAACACGCCTGCATCTGGACCGTGGATCTCCAACCGGGTGTCCCAGCCGTCCAGGTTGTTCAGGTCCAGCACCGTCCCTGCCGCCAGGACTTCGAACGCGGCGATGTTCCCGTTCACATCGAGTGCATGACCAGCAGCCGTTGGCTGCAGAACCGCGGTCAGTGCGATATCGCCGTCGAACGCATCCTTCATTCCGAGAATTTCGCCGAGGAGATCGGCATCCGGGCCGTAGAGGTAAAGCGACAGGTTCATCCTGGACAAGGTTGCCAGTTCACCAATACTGCCTTCGACTTCAAGCTCGACCTTACCGACGGCGAGATCCAGCTCCAGCTCGATACGACCGCCCACCAGCAGCTCATCAAGGGTGCCGATGCGGCTGCTCAGCCGCCACGGTTTGTCGTTCAAACGGCCGTGGCCGTCGAGGTGAAGGTACCCTGCCGCATCGGTAGTTTCATCCAGTTGTGGGATCTCCAGACTGATCCGCTTGAGATCACCGATCGATGCATCGATGCGCGTATCTTCGAGTCTCATTCCCTCGAGCATGAATGACCATTCACCGGCTTCGTCTGAATTGGCTCCCGTAAACAGAATCCAGTTGGGCGCACCGTCCACCGGATCCTCCAGGTTCACCTGTCCACCCTTGACATCAAGGTCCAGGATTTCGATACGTTTGTTCAGGGCCGCCACGAGATCGAGTTGAATGGAGACAAAATCGGCCCTGATCATGTCTGCATCTGCTGCCCACTCGGCATTGGCGAAGCGGACCATTCTTGCAGTCAGGCGCGGTTTGAGAGACACGTCGAGATCGATGGGGCCTGCGATGACGAGCGTTCTTCCGGTGAGGGTGTTGCTGAGGTACGACAGAAGGGGCTTCAACGCTTCGGGATTTATCAGGCAATAGCTAATGAGAAGAGCGAACGCCGTGGTGATACCGAGCAGCGTCAGCAGGGTGATGCGCAGCCAGCCGCCTGAATATCGTCGAATCACAAAACCACCCTGAAGCCAGTAGATCGAGAATAGCAGACCGGTTCTGGAACTGGTGTCCGGTCTAAGTCAACGGTTGGCTTGATCGAGTGTCCTGCAGAAATTCGTATTCGGTTTCCATGATATCGGTGCCCATCAGCTTGTCCCAGAAGCGGAAGTACAGTGCGTAGTTGCAGTTGAAGTGTTTGTGGTGCAGATCATGATGGGCAGCGGTAATCAGGTTGCGCCCGGGTGTACCGCGCAGCCACCATATCGGAAAGATTTCGTAACCGGAGTGATTGAACACCGCGGCGAGTGTCATCAGGGTCAGGATGAAAAGAATGGCACCAACGTGGATGGGAACGAGTAGCGCAGCGAGAGGGATGAACGCGGCGCCGAGTATCGACTCGTAGGGGTGGAAGGAAAACGCCGCCCAGGGGGTTGGCGGCCGGGACTCGTGGTGGACCCGGTGCATGACGGGGAAAAGAGGCTTCAGGTGCATGAGCCGATGGGTCCAGTAGAAGTAGGTGTCGTGGGCAAACAGATAGATCCCGATGCTCACGGGCAGATACACCAGCGGATAGTCGGCGACATCATTGTAGATGGCACTGCCGCCAAGCTGCCAGAGTTCGAGAACGATCGCTGCGGGTGCTGCATAGATGAATGACGAGATCAGCGACCAGCGAATCTCCTTGCCGACAGCGCCAGGCCTGGGTTTTCCCTCCATCAGTTTGATCGCGCGTACGCGCTCGGGGTTCCGCCTCCAGAGCAGCCAGTAGAACAGGCCGGAAATGAGCACGTAACGCACGGCGATAATGGCGCTGAGCGCCAGAAAGGTCACGAGCAGTTTCCCTGGCGGGATTTCAAACAGCATGGGTCGGTGAACCTTCAAGGACTCAAGTACAATGGCGAGCGCAGTGTAGCTCAATCAGTGCGAGATCAGGAGACGGACCCAGCCCGATGTATGACGTGATCTTTGCCGGTGGTGGCCTTGCCAGCTGCCTGACCGCGTACAGGCTTCGCCAGCAGCAGCCGGGGTTGCGGTTGCTGGTGGTGGAAGGTGCCGCATCGTTGGGTGGCAACCATACCTGGTCATTTTTTCCGACCGACCTGTCGCCAGCGCAACTCGACTGGATCGATCCGCTGATCCTGCACCGCTGGCAGAGTTATGAAGTCCGCTTTCCCGCACTCAGTAGACGTCTCGGTACCGGTTATCGTTCGACCAACTCGGAATTTTTTCACATGTTCATGATGGGTGCCCTGGGAGACTGTGTGCGCCTGGACGCACCGATCGAGGAGGTGGATGTGACCTCCGTTGGGCTCAGGGGCGGTGAAACGCTCCACGGTCGCTGCATAATCGACGGCCGCGGGCCAATGCCGAGCCGCCACCTCATGCTCGGTTTCCAGAAGTTTACCGGTCAGGTGTTGCAACTCGAAACCGAACACGGGCTCGAAGGACCGATCATCATGGATGCGACAGTGCCTCAGAACGGGGACTATCGCTTCCTCTACACGCTACCCGTCGGGCCCCGCGAGCTGCTGGTGGAAGACACCCGCTACAGCAATACGCCGGACCTCGATTTCGAAGCTGATTTCACAGCTATCGCGGATTACGTGGTAAAGCAGGGCTGGTCTGTGGCGGCGGCGATCAAAGAAGAGCAGGGGGCGCTGCCGATTACCCTGGGCGGTGATATCGACGCCTTCTTTTCGGACGCGAATGGTATTCCGCGAATCGGATTGCGAGCCGCTCTATTTCATGCGACCACGGGGTATTCTTTTGCTGAAGCGGTTCGCACGGCGGACTTTCTTGCCGAATCCGAACTCGGCAACACGGCCGATGTGTTTCAGCTCCTGAGCGACCGTGCCAAACGGCACTGGTCGAGGCAGGCCTACTGGCGGCTGCTGAACCGAATGCTTTTTATCGCCGCTGTCCCGGATCAACGCTGGTTCGTCATGCAGCGTTTCTATGGTCTCCACCAGTCTCTGATCGAGCGGTTCTATGCCGGACAATCCACGTTATCCGACAAGCTCAGGATATTGACGGGCAAGCCGCCGGTTGCCGTTCTGCGCGCCCTGCGCTGTCTGCCACAAAGCAGCGCTGCCGCTCATACGATCGAGGTAGCAAATTGACGAACCCCACAGCAGCCGTCATCGGTTCCGGCTTTGGCGGCCTGGCGTTGGCGATTCGCCTGCAGTCTGCCGGATTCCAGACGACGATCTTCGAACAGCGGGATAAGCCCGGTGGCAGGGCCTATGTTTACGAAGATCAGGGCTTCACCTTCGACGCCGGACCCACGGTCATTACCGACCCGGACTGCCTGAGGGAGCTGTTTGCCTTGACCGGGCGCAAGCTCGAAGATTATGTGGAGCTGTTGCCGATACGCCCTTTTTATCGACTCTGCTGGGAGGACGGGTACGTATTCGAGTACAGCAATGATGTGGCCGAGAACAGCCAGCAGATACAGGCTAAGAATCCGCAAGACGTCGAAGGCTATCGCCGTTTTCTGGCTTATTCCGAGGAGGTCCTGAAAGAGGGCTACGTGAAACTGGGTACCACACCGTTCCTGAATTTCGGCGACATGATAAAAGCAGCGCCACAATTGGTGCGGCTGCAAAGCTATCGCAGCGTCTACAGCATGGTCTCGAAGTACATCAAGGATGAGCAACTCAGACAGGCATTCAGCTTCCATACGCTGCTGGTCGGGGGTAATCCTTTCAATACGTCGTCTATCTACACGCTCATTCATTCCCTGGAGAAGCGTTGGGGAGTCTGGTTTCCCAAGGGTGGGACCCATGCGCTGGTCAGAGGGCTGGTGAAGCTTTTCGAAGATATAGGCGGTGACATCAGACTTGCCGAACCGGTAGCGGAGATCCTGACCGACGGCGATCGGGTGACCGGTATCCGCACCCAGAGTGGCTGGCAGGGTGGTTTCGACGCGGTGGCCAGTAACGCCGATGTGGTTTCCACCTACGAGAAACTGCTCGGCCAGACACCCCGCGGCCGGCAAGGCGCCAGGGCCATGAAACGTCGGTCTTTCAGCACATCTCTGTTCGTTACCTATTTTGGCGTG
>QIDL01000303.1 GCA_003228415.1 Gammaproteobacteria bacterium
AGCGCCGTGGGGATCCTGATGGTTTTCGTACAGGCGGTGCTGCTGCGCATCGTGCTGCCAAAAGTCGGCACCCGGCGTGCAGCAATCGCCGGATTCACCTTCGGTCTGGTTTCCTTTTTCGGCTACGCCTTCGCCACCCAGGGTTGGATGATCTATCTGTTTCTCGTTCCAGGTGCTCTGCAGGGATTCGCGGGACCGGCCCTGCGGGGAATCATGTCAAATCAGGTGGACGCATCCGAGCAGGGGGAGCTGCAAGGCGGGCTCGCCAGCATCATGAGCCTGACCGCCATTCTGAGCCCACCCTTCATGACCCAGGTGTTCGGTTTCTTCACCTCGACCGACGCCCCCATCTACTTCCCGGGCGCTCCCTTCATTGCCGCCGCGGTATTGACGACGATGGCACTGGCTGTATTTCTGAAAGCAACCACAACGATGCCGGAGAAGCCGGACATTCCGGCGCCCGCAGGCTGACCCGGCGCGTAGCAACTATTTGAAAGAGTCGGGGCGCCAGTTGGGCTCCGCGGCTGCGCCGGTCTCTTCGATCAGTTCATCGAGTCGCTGCCAGAGCCGGTAGAAAAGTACTTTGAGGTCCTCATCCTCCGTTCCCGATCCAAGAAAGGACCGTTCGAGAGGCGTCCGCCCTCCGAAGATACGGGCCTCTACATGACCCACCTCGGTGGTGGTGACATAGTCACCAACCAGGTTGTTTCTTTCATCCGGGTCGGCTTCCAGATCATAAAGTTCATATCGGTCCCAGATGCCGTGATAGCGCATCAACTTGTACCGATCGGTGCGGACACCCAATACGGTTGGCGTTTGTGGAAAGGCTCGCTCCCAGAAGTACTCATAGAGAAAGGCGTCTCGCCCCGGGGTGCCTGAGTCTCTGAGGATGGGTAGAAACGAGCGACCCTGGATCGAATCGGGGACTTCGCCACCGGCCAGCTCGATAAAGGTCGGCGCGAAGTCCACGTTCAGGACCATCTGCGGCAGCCGTCCGCCACCCCCGCCGCTCTTCTTGCCCGGGAAAGGACCACGCACAATCAACGGGACACGGATGGACGCCTCGTACATCGTGCGTTTGTCGATCAGGCCGTGTTCGCCAAATTGAAAACCGTTATCGGAACTGAACACCACCAGCGTTTCTTCCAGAACGCCCGCTTCCGCCAGCGCCTCCATCACCCGGCCGACACTGTCATCGACCCCACGCAGGGTCTCTGCGTAGTCGAGAACGAAACGGTCGAAATCGATGCCATGGTTGAACATTCCGTCCACTCCATGCCAGCTGTTGCGCTGCGCTTTCACCCAATCCGGCTTGCCGCGGTAGTTCTCCTCGGTATCGGCCATCGTAGCCGGGTAGGGGTAGCGCTGGCCCCGGTAGCTCCCCTGATGACGCGGTGCGGGGGTAAAGGGAACGTGCACCGCTTTGTGAGAGAGATAGAGCAGGAAAGGGCGGCTACGCGGCTGCTTGACGAAATCGACGGCGTAGTCGGTCAGGATATCGGTCAGGTAGCCATCGGTCTCGACAGGCTTCCCGTCCACATTGAGGCGTTGATCGTTGTAGGCGCCCTGGCCGGGAAATGAAACCCATCGGTGAAATCCCGGCCTGGGCGAGTCGTCAGGGGCTCCCATATGCCATTTGCCGACGAAGGCGGTGTCGTATCCGGCCTCCTGGAGCACGGTCGCGAAGGTCGGTATGGATGGGTCGAGGGGCGTTCGGTTGGCGAGGACCTGATGGCGATGGGCGTATTGACCGGTAAGGATCGACGCCCGACTCGGCGAACACAGAGAGGTGGTCACGAAGGCATTTTCGAACACCACGCCTTCGCGAGCCAGACGGTCGAGGTGCGGAGTTTCCAGATAGGGATGACCTTCGAAGGAGAACGCGTCGTAGCGCTGATCGTCGATGAGGATGAACACGATGTTGGGGCGCTGCTCAACACTCTGGGCAACCAGATTTCCAGAAAACGGCAGCCAGCAAACGGCCAGCAGCAAACGCCATCGATATCCCGCAGACCTCCAGGGCGTCAACGGACAGACTCCCGTTGTCCCGCCTGCAGATCGAAGTGACAGGCCACCTGATGAGCCACACGGTCGCTGGCGATCACATCGCGTAACAGGGGTTTGTCTGTCTCACACCGCCTTGCTGCAGAGGGACAGCGGGTATGGAACACGCAACCTGAAGGCGGATTGATGGGACTCGGCACATCACCTTCGAGTACTTCTTTCGCTCGATGCCGTCGCGACGGATCGGGTTCCGGGATCGCCGCGATGAGCGCCCTTGTGTAAGGGTGTTTTGGATGCGCATAAACTTCATCGGCGCCGCCAACTTCCATCAACTGGCCGAGATACATGATGGCGATCCGGTCGCTGATGTGTTTCACCACCGCCAGATCGTGGGCGATAAAGAGATAAGACAGGCCCATCTGCTCCTGCAGATCCAGCAGCAGGTTGAGGATCTGACTCTGAATGGACACATCCAGTGCGGAGACCGGTTCATCGCAGACCACCAGCTTCGGCTCCAGGGCGATGGCCCGGGCAATACCGATGCGCTGACGCTGGCCACCGGAGAATTCGAACGGAAACTTGTCCGCAGCAGCGGCAGGCAGGCCCACCTGCTCCAGCAGTTCGACCACCCGCCGCTTGCGCCAGTCCGGCTCACCGATACCATGGATCTCGAAGGCTTCCCCGATCAGACTACCCACGGTGTGCCTGCTGTTCAGGCTCTCTGCCGGATCCTGGAAGATCATCTGCACATCACGCCTGATCGGCTTCATCTGCCTGCGAGAAATATGGGATATGTCACGACCATCAAAGCGAACCTTGCCGGCGGTCGGTTCCAGCAACCTGACCACCGCCTTACCAAGCGTGGATTTTCCACAGCCGGACTCACCTACCAGGCCTAACGTCTCGCCCTTTTCGATGCGGATGCTGACGCCGTCCACTGCTTTGTTTTCCGCACGAGCTCGCAACAGTACCCCGCCTTTCACAGGAAAATAGACCTTGAGCCCATCGAGTTCAAGCAATGCTTCATTCACGAGGCGTGCTCCAACCTCTGCCACTTGTGACAAGCCACCAGATGTCCATCACCGGCATCATCAATCTCGGGATAGACGGTAGCGCAATGCTCATCGGCGTGCGGGCAACGGTTGTTGAACCGGCAACCATCGGGCATATCGGTCAACGCCGGAACCATACCTTCGATGGTCGTGAGTCGACTCTTCCGCGGTGTGGTGAGACGCGGGATGGATGCCAGCAATCCTTTCGTATACGGATGACGCGGTGAGTTGAAAATATCTTCCACGCTGCCCTGCTCCGCCACGCGACCGGCATACATGACCACCACGTTGTCGCAGGTCTCTGCGATCACACCGAGATCGTGAGTAATCATGATGATGCTGGTGCCGGAGTCGTCCTGCATCTTCTGCAGGAGTTCGAGGATCTGCGCCTGGATGGTGACGTCCAGCGCGGTGGTAGGTTCATCGGCGATGATCAGGGTAGGATCGCAGATCAGCGCCATCGCGATCATCACCCGTTGGCGCATGCCGCCCGACAGCTGGTGTGGATACTCGCTCACCCGAACCTCGGGGCTCGGGATACCCACCTTGTCGAGCATCTCGATGGTCAACTGCAGCGCTTCTGTGTCGGCAAGATTCCTATGCAATCTGAGGCTTTCCATGATCTGCCGACCAATCCGGTGCACCGGATTCAAAGCGGTCATCGGCTCCTGGAAGATCATGCTGATGCGATCTCCGCGAATTGCATGAAGCCTGTCAATGGGCGCGGCAGCCAGGTCTTCATCTTCGAAGATCACACTGCCACCGAGGATGCTGGCCGCGGGTCGCGGCAACAATCGGACGATGCTCAGTGCGGTCACCGTCTTGCCGCAGCCGGATTCGCCGACAATGCCGAGCGTCTCACCGCGGCCAACGGAAAAGCTGACCCCATCGACCGCCCGAACCTCGCCCGCTTCCGTATCAAACGCCGTGACGAGATTTTCCACCCTGAGCAAAGAGCCACCGCGACTCATGAATTCGGCCGGCTATCCGTATGTTGCGAGCAGATTCGACTCATCGGTCGGCACGGTACCGATCGAAAATCGCATCCACCGCCGGAAAGGTTTCACCCGATTTTCGGGCCTTCAGCGTCTTTTCGCGGACTTCATCATCGATCCACAACAGGTGATATTTGATCGGGCTGGTGGCGAGCTTGACGTTGAAGTCTTCCGGCCATCGGACCCAGCGCCAGTACGCGATGCGCATGAACGGGACCACGAAGCCCGGCACAAACGAACCATCCTCATATAGAATCTCTTCTATCTCGAAGGCAAGCTGCTGCATTTCAGACACATCGTCGCTGCCCCGATAGGCTTCGATGCGCTCATCGAGCGCCGCGTTCGCTATGGATTGCAGATTGTTGGTCTGCGCTTTGAGCTTGCGCTGGGGATTCGGGCTGCCATCGGCCAGCCAGGGCACGTCATATGCGTTCACCGAATGGTCGGTCTCCCAGTAGCGGGGGTACATTTCGGGAGAGACATTGAAGGCACTGAAATGAATGTCGTGCTGTTTTTCCTGTACCTTTTTCCAGGAAGCTGTGCCGTCGAGAACTTCGAGACGAAATTCGAGGCCCGCGTTGAGTGCTTCCTCACGCAGAATGGTGAGGGTGTCTTTGAGACTTTCGTAGCCGGTGGACAGCGTGAAACTGAGCCTGTCTCCTGCTTTGTTGACGAGCACACCGTCCGGACCCCGCTCGTTGAAACCTGCCCGGGCAAAGTGCCCGAGCGCCGCTTCCACATCAAATGCGCGGGCTTTGAGTGTCGGGTGACTGAACTCGCCATAACCGTCCGCCGTCGTCCGCATGCGGGTGTAGTCACCGCGGAAGTACTCTTTGATGACCTTGTCCCAGTTGGTTGCATAGTTGATGCCGACCCGGATGTCCTGATTGTCCAACAGTGGTTGCCCGCTGTTGATCCACAACCCGTATGTCGGTCTGGGAATATCGTTGTAGAAAACAACGCGATCCACATAGCCGTTCGCCACCAACGGGTCGGTGGCCGGCAGCTTCTCATAGAAATATTCGGGTAAGGTGACGGAGAACATGCTGAGCTCGCCCTTACGGAAGGCCTCGAAACTCTTGGCCGTATCCCTGATCACACTCATATGCACCCGATCCACGTTGAAGCGGTTGCGCCAGAACTTCAAATCCTTCGCCCACCAGTCGTCGAGCCGGGTCAAGGTGATGGAACGTCCCTTTTTGAGATTTTCCGGCTCGAGCACATAGGGCCCCGTGGTGGGGACGAATTTCCACTGATAGCGCTGCACGTAGTCTTCGCCGAACTCGGTGAAAAAGTGCAGCGGCAACGGCTCCAGCTCCAGCGCTCGAGACAGCATGTTGGGTTTTGCTTCGGGCAGGGTGAGACTGAAGGTGTGTTCGTCATAACGGGTAATGTTGACGAAATTGCGTCTGAAATAGTTATTCGACCACGGCGCCTGGATCCAGGCCTGATGCCAGAAATAGAAGCTGAACACAATGTCGTCCGTGGTCACCGGCACTCCGTCGCTGAACCGGGCTGCCGGATTGATTTTGACGTACACGGTTCTCGTTGCCCGATCGGCCGCCCAGGCCTCGGCGATGCCGGGGAAGTAGCGAAAATTGCCGTTTTCGTCGATCGAGGTGTCATTGGGGTGGCGGCGACCAAACTGCATCCGGGTGTCGTCCAGAATCCAGGGCCGGAACGAGCCGTTGGAATCGGGACCGAACAAACGCAGTGTGCGTGGAAAGTCGCGAAGACTCAGATACAGCGTCCCGCCCTTTGTGGCTTTCGGACTGCCAATGTCAGGGAGATCGCCGCCATCCTCCCAGATCAGATCGACGGGAACATCGGCAAGCGTTTCGAACCGGAAGAATTTCTGAAATTCCCCGCTGGCGCTGCGCTGGTCAATGTCTGTCTGGCTGATCTCGCCTCTCTCCAGCGCCTCGACCACCTCGGGTGGCAGCGAATACATGGTGTCGAAGTGTGCTTGCATATGAGCCAGCATGTCTGTCTGGCGCTGCTTCCGTTCCGTGGCTTGTGCGGCTCTGTCCCCAGGTGTGTCCGCGCCCCCGCAGGCACCGAGCAGGATGACCATGCCCACAATGAAGAACCAGCGCATTATCCGATGCGGATCGACTGCATGACGACGCGGCATATTATTTTTCCTCTACGACTCTTCAACGATAGAAAGTGAATTTTCGTGGATCGAAAGCCTCGCGCACGGCTTCCCCGATGAACGTCACCACGGCAAGAATGAATACCAGCGCCGCAAATGCTGAAGTCACGATCCAGGGCGCGGTGGTCAGGTTAGCGGTGCCTTGTTTCAACAGCTCGCCAATACTCGGCGTTGGTGGAGGCAATCCCCAGCCTAGAAAATCCAGCGCGGTAATCGCGGTAATCGCACCGACCACGGTAAAGGGCACGAAGGTCATCATGGTGGCTATGGTATTCGGCAGGATATGGCGGAATATCACCCGAGCGGTTCCCGCGCCCAGCACCAATGCGGCAGCCGTATAGTCCC
>QIDL01000286.1 GCA_003228415.1 Gammaproteobacteria bacterium
ACATCGTAGCAAGATGGAAGCCGTAGAAACCGTCCAGCAGGAACGGGTCGGCGCTGTCACTCAGTGGCTTTCAAAGCGCATCATCGGTCATGAAATTCTCATAGAGCGACTGATGACTGCCCTGTTATGTGGCGGCCACCTGCTGGTCGAAGGTGCGCCGGGGCTGGCGAAAACTCGTGCCATCAAAGAGCTGGCGAGCGCCGTCGATGGCGATTTTCACCGGATCCAGTTCACCCCTGACCTGTTGCCCAGCGATGTCACCGGTACCGAGATCTATCGTCCAGAAGACGGATCGTTCAAATTTCAACGAGGCCCCGTGTTCCACAACCTGCTGCTGGCCGACGAGGTCAATCGGGCACCTGCAAAGGTTCAATCCGCACTTCTGGAAGCGATGGCGGAACATCAGGTCAGCGTCGGACGCCAGACCTTTCCGTTGCCGGAATTGTTTCTGGTCATGGCCACGCAGAACCCGATAGAACAGGAAGGCACATATCCATTGCCGGAAGCACAACTCGACCGCTTCCTGATGCACGTGAACGTGTCCTATCCTGACGAAACAGCAGAAACAAAAATTCTGCACCTGGTTCGCAAAGAGAACCGGCAGCGCAGCACCGAAGCCAGAGCGCCGTATCGCCTTACAGAGGATGACATCTTCGCCGCTCGACAATCGATTCTCGGGCTCTATATGGCGGAACCTATCGAACGCTATATCGTGGCCCTGACGATGGCTTCCAGGGAAGCTCGTGGCGAGTTGTCGCAGTGGCTCGAGTATGGTGCAAGCCCGCGTGGCACGATCGCTCTGGACCAGTGTGCACGTACACTCGCCTGGCTGGATCATCGGGATTTCGTCACACCGGAAGACGTTCAGACAATTGCCCACGACGTTTATCGCCATCGCCTGATCCTGAGCTTCGATGCAGAAGCCCAGGGGGTGTCTCCGGACGACGTGACGGATATTCTGATCAGTCAGGTTCCCGTACCTTAGCCGCAACGGTGGCAGACGAGCCCATACTACGAGGCGCTTATGTGGAGCTGAGTGACCTGCTCAAACTCCGCTATCGGCGTCAGCAGGTCAGTAGTCACAGCGCCCGCGTCATTGGAAATCAGGCGGGCAATCGGCTTTCCAAATTGCGCGGCCGTGGTATCGATTTTTCTGAAGTCCGCGCTTACCAACCCGGCGATGACGTGCGCACCATCGATTGGCGGGTCACAGCTCGGAAAAACAAACCCCATACGAAAGTGTTTCGCGAAGAACGAGAGCGATTGACACTGGTGGTGGTCGATCAGAGCCAGAGCATGTTTTTCGGTTCACACACGCGTCTGAAATCGGTGGCAGCGGCAGAACTCGCAGCCCTGGGCGTCTGGCAGGCACTGAATCACAATGATCGGGTCGGCGGCATGATCATCGGTAATGAGACCTACGCGGCCCACAAGCCTTACCGGAACATCAAATCGGTCGCAAGATTTCTCGGCGATCTGGCTCGGATGAACCAGGCTTTGAGCCGCGGCCACCCTCGCCCGTCCGCCAGCCATTTTGCGGAAGCCCTTGCTCAGATACGTCGGCTCGCCCATAGCAACTACCGCATCTACTTCATCAGCGATTTCCAGCCAATCGGCAATCACTGGCGGGATGCATTCCGTAGTCTAAGCCGCCGCAACGAATTGATCGCTCTCAAGATCTTCGATCCTCTGGAGCGCCATCTGCCCCCCTCCGACAGTTACACGGTCACCGACGGTGCCAACCGCTGGCAATTCCATGCCGGTAATCCACGATTACGCAAGCACTATGAAGGGCAATTCGAAAGCGTCGAGGAGCAATTCAGAAAGGTCTGCGAACAGACGATGGTGGAGTATCGATCCATTCCTACCGACCTGCCGCTCTCGAGATTACCGGGGTGGTCTTAGGGACCCTGGTGTCCTGCCACTCTAATATGTGCTATTTGTGAGGCGGGACGCCAGGTGCAAGCGGATTTACTGCAACAACTTCGAGACATTCATCTCCCCGCGGAGCCGCTGTGGTGGCCACCGGCGCCGGGTTGGTGGCTGCTCGCTGCGCTCGGGATAGCGGCGCTGATCTATCTCGCTCGCCAGATCGGCGCTGCGATCAGAAGACGTCGTCCCATCAGGGAAGCCCGCAAGCTCTATCAGAAGCTGTATGGTGACTATCTCAGCGGCATCATCGATGATCGAATTTACCTGCACGAGAGCAACGAGCTGCTGAAGCGACTTTTCATTCACGGCCTCCACGACGACCAGGCTCGCAAAGCCAATGACGACGACTGGCTGCGCATGCTCGACAAACGTTCCGGGACCAGCCAGTTCAGCGAAGGTCCTGGCAGACAGCTCGGCAACCAGCGATTCCGGTTCAAGCCTGAAGCCGACCCGCAGGCGCTGCATCCTCTGCTGTCCCGTTTCCTGAAAGAGGTGCGCCCATGATCGAGTGGATCTGGCCCTGGGTCTCTCTATTACTACCGCTGCCGTTGCTGATACGCTGGTTGTTTACCCCGGTGGAACGCGAGCAAGCCGCGTTGACCGTGCCCAGCGTTGCGAGTTTCAAATCCGAAGAAGGTGTCCGTGGTGGGCTCGAAGACCGTCCCCTGGCGTGGCGCGGAATGCTGCTCTGGCTCATATGGCTGGCCTTGATTGGCGCCACCGCCCGCCCACAGTGGACGGGAGAGCCTGTCACCCTGCCGACCTCAGGACGTGATCTGATGCTGGCCGTGGATATCTCCGGCAGCATGGGCACCGAAGATCTTCAATTGGGCGGGCAGTTGGTCAATCGGCTGACCGTCGTCAAGAAAGTGGTAGGCGAATTCATCTCGGCCCGTGAGGGTGACCGCGTCGGTCTCATTCTTTTTGGAACCAACGCTTATCTGCAGGCACCGCTGACTTTCGACCTGCCGACGGTAGATCGACTCCTGATAGAAGCCCCGGTCGGCATCGCTGGAGGTAAGACTGCCATTGGTGACGCCATCGGGCTCGCAGTGAAACGGCTCAGGCAACGTCCGGAGGGTGATCGGGTGCTGATCCTCCTGACAGATGGAGCCAACAACGTAGGTGAAGTGGCGCCGATAAAGGCGGCAGAGCTTGCGGCGCAAGACAATATCCGAATCTATACCGTGGGGGTCGGCGCGGATGAGATGCGCCTGCCCAGTCTGCTTGGGGTATTCGGCTCCAGGGTCGTCAACCCTTCGGCGGAACTCGATGAAGACACGTTGACAGATATCGCGAAAGCCACAGGCGGACGCTACTTTCGGGCGCAAAACACCGCGAAGATGGTCGAAATCTATGACCTCATCGATGCTCTGGAACCGATTGAACAGGAAGCAGAAACTTACCGGCCCATCGCCGTGCTCTACCACTGGCCCATGGGCGCCGCGTGGCTGCTGTTTCTACTGCTGATCACTTGTGACTGGCGAGGCTGGGGCGGTGATTGAAGAGTTGATCTTCATCCGACCCTGGTGGCTTGCTGGCGTTCTGCCGGTCATCGTCCTTGGTGTGCTTTGGGCGAGACGCCGGATGGCTGCCTCTCACTGGGAATCCAAAATCGATCCCGCGCTGTTGGAAGTGCTGCTGGAACCCGGCAGCAAAGGTGGTTTCAAGAAGCTGGCCTGGCTCGTTGCCATCGCCCTGGCGGTAGCCACGATCGGTCTGGCAGGGCCCGCCTGGTACAAGTTACCTCAGCCCGTTGAGCAAAAGCGTGATGCCCTGGTCATTGTCTTTGACCTGTCGCTGTCTATGCTCGCCCGGGACCTCAGACCATCACGACTGGTGCGGGCTCGGCAGAAAATCACTGACGTGCTGAGGCTCAGAACCGAAGGCTACACGGCGCTGGTGGCTTACGCTGGAGATGCCCATACCGTCGCACCTCTCACCGATGACGTGCGAACCATTGAAAACCTGCTGGCTTCGCTGAGTCCGGAAATGATGCCCGTCCTCGGCAGTAACCTGGAAAGCGCACTGCAAACCAGTAAAACATTGTTTGAAAATGCTCGGATCCAGCAGGGTCGGCTGCTACTGGTCACCGATGGAATCGATGAGGTCAGCGACGCTGGTGCTCTGTGTGAGCGGAATTATCCGCTGTCGATCCTCGGTGTAGGTACCGGCGGCGGTGCTTACATACCCCTCGACTTCATCAACCAACCCGGCCAGGTATTGCGTACTCAGTCCGGAGACCCTATCACCGCCCGCCTCGACTCCTCCCGCCTGGCTGACGTCGCGGACAACTGTCATGGCCGCTACCGGCAGCTCGGGCTCGGCGACGATGACATCATCGAGCTTCTGGGCACGCCGCTGCCCAGCGAAGACGAAACCGAGGAAGTGGAAAGGGACTTCGACACCTGGGCAGACATGGGCTATCTGGCCGGTGTCCTGCTCATACCCCTTTTGCTGCTCGGATTCCGGCGCGGCCTGTTTGCGGTACTGGTTATCGGTATCCTTCCGGCTCCTGCGCAGGCAAATCTCTGGGACGATCTCTGGCAGCGAGCCGACCAGCAAGCCCACACCGCCCTGAACCAGGGTTCACCCGATATCGCTTCGACGTTATTCGAGGATCAGAACTGGCGAGCCGTCGCTCAGTATCGGGCCGGAGATTATGTAAGCGCCGCAAAGAGTTTCAGCGGCCTCGATGATGCGGAGGCTTTCTATAACCAGGGCAATTCGCTCGCCAGGAACGGCGAGTACCAGGCCGCCCTCAATGCCTACGACAAGATGCTCAACACGATCCCAGATCACGAAGACGCCTTGTTCAATCGAGACCTGGTACAGAGGCTGTTCGAAGAACAGGAATCCAAGCAGAAGGATTCCGAAAGTGAAGGCGACCAGGGCTCCGATCCCCAGGATCAGAGCCATGCACAGCAGGCAGACGATCGCCAACGACAGGATCAACAGGGTGGTCAGCAAGACCAGCCACCCGAACAGGAGCCTTCCGAGGCGGGTCAGTCGCAAGCGCAATCAGACGAGCAGCAATCGGACAGCGAAGAAGGCGAGAGCAATCGGGACGAACACCAGGACGCCATGGAGCAATGGCTGCGCCGGGTACCAGACGATCCCGGTGGTCTGTTGAGGCGCAAGTTTCAGTATGAGACCAATCAACGACTGAGGCGTGGTGATTATTCGAACCGTGAGACGGAGAAGATCTGGTGAGACAGATACCGACCGGACTCTCCAGCCTGTTGCTTTTGACATTTGCCGCGCTTGGCTTTGCGGAGCTCCGCACCTCACTGGAGCCGCGGCTGATCGATGAGATGGACACCGTCAGGCTGACCATCCGGGCGGATGGTACCAGCCAGTTGGAAGCGCCCGATCTGAGTGCGCTGGAGACGGATTTCGAAGTACTCGGCAATCAGACCTCGAGTCGCATCAGCAGCATCAACGGTCGCACACTGGCAACGGTCGAGTATCAGATCAGTCTGCGTCCCCGCCATACCGGCGAGATCATGGTGCCGCGGCTGAAGATCGGTGATGAGTTTTCACAAGCCATTCGACTCGTGGTCCGACCACTCGATCCCAGCATCAAGAAGACCATCGGAAACATGGTTTTCTTCGAGACGGAGCTGAGTCAGAATCCTGTCTACGTGCAGGCGGAAACCGTACTGGTGCGGCGCCTCTACTACTCTCAGGGCGTGCAGATCTATAGCGACTTACCCGGTCTTCCCATCGTCAAAAATGCCGTTGTGATCGCACTTGGTGATACCCAGTCTCGATCGGTTCTCCGCGAAGGCCAGCGCTACGGTGTCATCGAACAACGATTCGCACTGTTTCCAGAGCGAAGCGGCGTATTGACGATTCCATCGATCTCAGTGACCAGCAGTGTGCGTCTGCAATCAGCCGGGCGTACTCGGCGCTCCGGGATCCGAGTGAGCACCGAGGCCATCGATCTGGAGGTTCGACCGATCCCCGCCAGCTATCCGTCAGGCGTGCCGTGGCTGCCTGCAACCGACATCGTCCTGACTCAATCATGGGATCCTGGAAACCGTACCATCGAAATCGGTGACCCGCTTACATTCAGGCTCGATATCGAAGCCAAAGGCAACCGTGGCAGTGCCATTCCGCCCATCCCCATGCCATTGCCCTCCGCTCAGTTCAAGATCTATCCCGAAGCGCCGGTGATGGACGAAATCGCCGATTCAGGAACGATTAAAGGTCAACGCCGGGAAACCTATGCGCTGATTCCGACCGGACCCGGAATCGTAGCAGTGCCACCCGTGACCGTCACCTGGTGGGATACAGTCTCAGATCGGTTGCGAAGAACCAGCACGCCAGTCTCCGAGCTGACCATCACCGGAACTGTCATCCCGATCCAGAAACATCCCGAAGCCGAGGTCGCAACGGATCAGACGCAATCCGCCAATCAGGTTGAGGAGAGTTACAAGGTGTTGCCGAACGCGGCAGGGGCCTTCGCATTGGTAGTGATTGGCCTGACAATCTTCATCCTGGTCACCATGCTGACAGCGCGACGGCTGAATTATCGCCTGCCCGGCATCATTGGATACCTGAAC
>QIDL01000412.1 GCA_003228415.1 Gammaproteobacteria bacterium
GCTGCTCTCCATCGTTGCGCTGGTGTATCAGAGCTATGCTACCAGCGGGGTGATCAGCTTCGACTACCATGTGTTGCTCGATGCTGAGATCGCGCCGGAGACCGGCTTCTGGATCATGCTTGGCTTTTTCATCGCCTTCGTGGTGAAGCTGCCCGCGGTGCCGTTCCACACCTGGTTGCCCGATGCCCACACCCAGGCTCCAACGGCGGGCAGTGTGATTCTGGCCGGAATCATGTTGAAGACGGGCGCCTACGGACTGATCCGGTTTGTGGTGCCGCTGTTTGAAGAGGCCGCTGAAGATTTCCGTTGGCCGGCCATGCTGCTCGGCGCAATCAGTGTGATCTACGGTGGCTACATGGCGTTCAGCCAGACGGACTTCAAACGGCTGATCGCGTACAGCAGCGTCAGCCATATGGGATTCGTACTGCTCGGTGTGTTTGCCTGGAATCAGTTGGCGCTGCAGGGATCGATCGTGCAGATACTGGCACACGGATTCTCCGCGGGTGCACTGTTCATGCTTGCCGGGGCATTGCAGGAACGCCTGCACAGCCGGGAAATGTCAGATATGGGCGGCTTGTGGGTGCAAGCGCCGCGAATGGGCGTGGTTGCCATGTTCTTCGTGGTGGCGTCGCTGGGTATGCCGGGTCTTGGTACCTTTGTCGGCGAGTTTCTGGTATTGCTGGGGGCCTTCCAGGTGGACGTCAACCTTACCGTGGTGGCGGCGATCGGCATCATCTTCGCTGCGGTGTACGCGCTGTCGCTCATGCAGCGGTCGTTTCAGGGCCCGTTCGAGCATGATATTCAAATCACGGATTTCGGGGCACGGGAGATGTCCGTGATGATACTGATGATGCTGGGTCTGGTCTGGCTGGGTGTGTTTCCGCAACCGGTGCTGAATCTGGCGGCAGCCACCCTTACAGGTTTGTCGGTAGGTGGGCCATGAACAGCGCTGATTTTCTGGCTCTCGCACCTTACCTGGTGGTTGCCGGGGGCATCCTGGTGCTGCTGCTCATCATATCGTACCGACGCGATATACGAGTGGTCGTCGCCACCACGGTACTTGTGTTGCTGGCCGGCTTCATCCTCGTTTGCATGGGTTTCAATGCGCCCCCCCATCAGGTAGCAGGCTTGCTGTTGATCGACGGCTACGGCCTGTTCATGAGCGGCCTGTTTCTGCTGGCGAGTATCGCGACGGCACTACTGGGGTATGGCTACCTCCAGGGTCGGGGTGGCGAACAGGAAGAATTTTTCCTGTTACTTCTGCTCGCGACGCTGGGTGCCATGGTCACGGCGGTGGCGAGTCACTTCGCTGCTTTCCTGCTGGGTCTCGAGATCCTCTCGATTTCTCTGTATGTGCTGATCGCTTACTCGGAAGAAGGGCATCCACCGCTGGAAGCGGGATTGAAGTATCTGGTGCTATCCGGCGTCGCATCCATCACCATGCTGTTTGGCTTTGCCCTGATATACAACGCCTCCGGTACGTTGACCATCACAGAGTTCGCCGCAGTCGAGTTGACCGCTCCTCGATCCGAGCTCTATATGCTGACAGGTCATGGGCTGTTTGTTGCCGGGATCGCTTTCAAGTTGTCGCTGGTGCCATTCCATATGTGGACACCGGATGTGTATCAAGGTGCTCCCGCGCCGGTCAGTGGATTTCTGGCGACGGTTTCAAAGGGGGCCGTGTTTGCCTTCCTGCTGCGTTATGCGCTGGTCACCGACGTGCTCGAGTATCCGGCGATGTTCACCCTGATTGGGATTGTTGCCGGCTTGTCCATGATCGGTGGCAACCTGCTCGCCCTGTTGCAGGACAACGTCAAAAGGATGCTCGCATATTCGTCTATCGCCCACGCCGGTTATCTGCTTGTCGGTCTGCTCGCTGTGTCGAAGCTGACCGATCCGCTGTTGGCGGTGGAAGCGAGCATGGTCTATCTATCAGGTTATTTTCTGATGACCCTGGCAGCCTTCGGTGTCGTGAGCACTCTATCGGTACCGAGCGACGAATCCGATGCCGAGGATATCGAGGCGTTCAAGGGTCTGTTCTGGCAGCGCCCGTTGAGTGCGGGGGTCCTGGCTATCGCGTTGTTGTCGTTGACCGGAATACCGCTGACCGCCGGTTTCATCATAAAGTTCTACCTGTTGACGGCTGGCGCGGAAGGAGGGCTGTGGCTGCTGCTCTGGACACTGGTGGTTGGTAGCGCCATCGCCGTTTACTACTATTTAAGGGTCATTCTAACCATGGTCCAGTCGTCCGAGTCGAGTCATGTATTCCCAGCCACCAGGCTCGGTTCGATGTCGGTATTGACCCTGATTGGAATTTCATTGATTTCATTCGGCGTATACCCGGCGCCGCTGATTGAAGTTGTCAGAACTGCCTTGGGTCTATCCGGAGGGTAGTTTGAGAGGGGCATCCGTGTGATGCGCAGTCAAAGTTCCGGCAAGCGGAACATGTGAGGAAGATAAGATATGTTTAGAAAATCCGTCAAGGTCGGGGATCACATGCTCAAGCGTCCCGTGCTGGTGAAACCGGATGACGACCTGTTTCACGCCATACATCAGATTCTCGCCTACAAGATATCCGGCGTGACCGTGGTCGATGAGAGGCACAAACCGGTAGGGATGCTATCCGAGCTCGACGTGCTCAAGGCAATTCTCCACCGTGAGTATTATCAGGAGGAGATCGGCATTTCGCTGGTCCGTGACCACATGACTACCGACGTCGAGACTGTGGGCGTCGGCGACGACATCGTCGATGTGGCGCTGTCGATGCTCGACCACAAGCATCGCCGCCGTCCCGTTGTCGACAGCCATGGTGTAGTAGTTGGGCAATTATCTTGCCGTAATTTGCTGAAAGGCATCAAGGAAATGGACAGGCCGGAGGACCCCCACGAGCGCTGAGGGATGCTGGCATAGCGGTGGGTAGAAGCCGCTATCGCCTCAACAGAGGCGGCTATAGATGCTGGTAGAATAAGGTGAGCTGTTTCTATCACCTTTCGATTCTAGCGTTCGTTGTTATCCGTCGCCGACAGGAGAACAATAGGGCATTCCTTTCAACGAGGGAGGAGGAATGCAGAGAGTCTGTGAAATTCTCGATCGCAAAGGCAGTCACATCTACAGCATTGATCCTGAGGACTCGGTCTACAATGCGATTGCCATGATGGCGGACAAGGAAGTGGGCGCACTGCTGGTCATGCGGGACAACCGGCCCGTCGGGATCATTTCGGAGCGGGATTACACTCGTAACGTCATCTTGAAAGATAAATCTTCCAAGGCGACGCGAGTTGAGGAAATCATGACATCCGAGCTGATCACCGTGTCGTCACACAAACACGTGGATGAATGTGTCTCGCTGATGAAAGAGCATCATATTCGCCACCTTCCGGTGAGCGACAATGGTGAGATTACCGGGGTGTTGAGCCTGCGTGATCTGTTCTCTGCGATCATCGATGAGCAAGCCCATGCAATCGAAGATCTGCAGCACTACGTGCGGGGTGAAGTCTAGGTTCCCCAGCGACGACTGACTGCGAGCTATTCTTGCTGTAGTCGTCGGAATCCTGTGCGGGCTTGCCGGGTGGTGGCCAGGTGGAGATCGCTATGAAGGTCTACGGGGACTCGATGTCGGGCAACTGCCTGAAAGTGCGCTACACGGCTGATTATCTGGGTCTCGACTACCAGTGGATTGATATCGACATTCTCAACGGCGAGTGTCGAACACCCGACTACCTCGCGAAGAATCCTGCCGGGCAGGTGCCGATGTTGGAGCTTGGGAATGGCCGCACGCTGGCTCAATCCAACGCCATCATGGAGTTTCTCGCAGAGGGCAGCGTGCTGCTGCCCGCGGATACATACGATCGTGCCAAGGTCAACGAATGGCTGTTCTGGGAACAGTATAGCCACGAGCCATACATTGCCGTGTGCCGCTTCGATATGGTTTATCGGGGCAAGCCCCGGGAACAACGGGAAGGCTGGAGAGTGGAGCGCGGGGAAGCCGCGCTCGACTTGATGGAATCCTGGCTTGGCGACCGGGACTGGTTCGTTGGGAAAACGATCACCATTGCGGACGTGGCGTTAGTCGCCTACACCCGGCTCGCCGAAGAAGGCGGCTTCGATATTTCAGGCAGAGTGAGGGTCGCTCAGTGGATCGGTCGTTGCGAGCATGAGCTCGCAATCTCCGTTTAGAGAGAATTGCTTTCCACGGCTTGTTTGAAGGATCGAACCTCTTCCTGAAACGCTTCCGGATCGCTGCAGGACTCGAGCACACCAATGCGCGCTGAAGAGATGGCACTCTGGCGTTCCTCGTCCGACAGGTATCGGCGTTCGCCGCGATAACGGTCCCCGCGCCAGGCGGGCCGGTAGCCACCGCCGGTGGTTAAGTATACCGGTAGCCCGGTATGGAGTACGGCCAGCTGCTGGCGCGCATTGGCACAAGGACCGATGTGTTCGATGGGAAGAATCTGCGCGTCTTGATCGTGAAAGGAATCGGGTTTCCGGTCGTGTTCCCCAGCCTGCAGGATTGGAGTTTCCGAATCGGTCTCGGCGGCCGACTTCATCTCGACGCGCTGCGAAGGCACGCCGGCAGGTTCGAAATCGGTGTACTGGACCCTGCCGTTCTGGTCTATCCAGCGGTAGTACACGGTTTCTTCGGCCAGTGCGCTAAAGCTGAGAGAAAACAGAAGGGCAATTCCACAATACTTCGTCGACTTCTTCATGGACCCTGTATAGCAGCAATTCGAGCACCGGGGGTAGGGAAAAGGTAGTGGTTGATAGGCGAGGTGTAACCGGTTCTTATGGAGTTTGCTGAAGATGAGTCGGGAGGTCGCTCAGGTGGGGATGCGCCTGGTGGATCGGGTGGTGGATAGAACAGCGAGCTGGTTGCTGCTCAGACTGGCGGCGGCATGCTTTCTGGTCTCGGCAGCGGCTCACGGTCAGACCGCCGACCAGACGGTCGAAATCGCCGACCCAGAAACCCCTGCCCAAGCGGAACTCGGCAGGTTTGAGGCCTATCTCGACGGGGCGATGTCGGTGCAATTCCGGGACTACCGGCTGGTGGGCATGACGTTTGCCCTGGTACGCGACGGCGCCCTGGTGTTTTCCAAGGGTTACGGGGTAACCGATCTGGAATCCCGGGAGCCGGTGGATCCGGCTCGAACACTGTTCCGGCCCGGCAGCGTTTCGAAACTGTTCACCTGGACCGCGGTGATGCAGCTGGTGGAGCAGGGGCTTGTCGATCTCAGTGCGCCGGTGAGTGACTACGTGGATCAGTTCGAGCTGCCGAGCGAGTTCGATCAGCCGCTGACGATGACTCACATCATGACCCATACCCCCGGGCTCGAAGACGGCGCGGCCGGATATCTGTTTGCCGACTCGGTGGACGATCTGGTACCGCTGGCGGAATCGCTGGAAGCACACATCCCGAATCAGATCTGGGCTCCGGGCAGCTACTCGGCCTACAGTAACTGGGCGGTCGCGGTCGCCGGTCTGGTGGTGGCAAATGTCTCGGGAATGAGCTTCGAAGACTATGTGGCGGAACGTATTTTCCGCCCCCTGGGAATGACTCGGTCAACCTTCGATGAACCGCTTCCGGAGTCGCTGGGGGCCGATATGGCTCAGGGTTACATGGCCAGGATCGGCGGCATCGAACCCATGGGCTTCGAGTTCATCAAGAATTTCGGTCCCGCGGGGGCGCTGTCGGCGCCTGCGGAGGACATGGCGAAATTTATCATCGCCCACGTGCGGGACGGCGCTTATGGCGATACCCGTATTCTGGAAGCCGACACCGCCAGGCTGATGCATTCGCGGCTCTTTGCCCATGACCCGAGAGTGACCGGGATGGCTCATGGATTTTATGAGATCGTAAGGAACGGCGAGCGCTTCGTCGGGCATGGCGGTGACACCATCGCTTTCCACTCGCAACTGGTCATCCAGCCGCAATCGGACTTCGGCTTTTTTCTCTCTTTCAACACACCGGATGGCGCACGGGCGCGAACCGCGGTGGTCGATGCGGTAATCGATTTTTTCTATCCAGGCGCCGGTGAGCCGGTGGTGCCTGCCCCAGAGCTTGCCGGTAGCGCCGAACGGATTGCCAGGGTGGTTGGCGCTTACCGGCTGAATCGTCGCTCCTATACCAAGCTCGAAGGGGTGACGGGGCTTGCCGGTGACCTGGCAATCACCAGCGATGCCGAGGGCGAGATCATAGTGCCCGCACCAGCAGGCATTGGCGGGCGTTTCGTCGAAATTGAACCTTACGTTTTCAAAAAACGCGGTCGGCAGGAATTGCTGGTATTTGAAACCACCGGCGATGGCGAGGTAGACCGTCTGTTTGTCGGTTCCCTGCCGATCATGGTCGCTGACAAGCTATCGGCGTGGGAGGCTGCCGGTAATCACCAGATCGTGCTGCTGCTGGCGGCGCTCGCGGCCTTTTTCGTGCTGCTCAACTCGATTCGAAACCGTCGGTCGGCGGCGCTTTCCGGATCGATACGGTTGGCAAAAGCCAG
>QIDL01000544.1 GCA_003228415.1 Gammaproteobacteria bacterium
AGACTTCATCCCTCGATCCCTGTCCTCTAGCGTTGACACGAATGGCTCTGCAACCGAGAAAGCTCGCGGCCTGCAGCCAGGGCAGGTGGTTGTCGATCGCCTGTTGCCTTTGCCGGGTATCCGCGTCGCCCGTGTTGCCCAGCGAATCGCACATGATGAGTAGCGCTTTCACACCTTCTCCGTCTGCGCGCCGTTTCAGTTCGGCAAGGTAGGTTCGATCGTCAGCATGACCGTAAAAGAATGTGTTCACGTACTCGACGGCGTCGATGCCGAACTGCTGGCGGGCAAGCACCGGAAAATCGAGTGGGTGATGCTCGCCCTGGAGGACGGAATCGGGGTCGCTCATGAGCGCATCGTACCTGGCGCGAAATCCACCGGCGAGGCTTTTACCGAAGAAGGCTCTATGCAGAGACCATTGGGCAAGCGAAATTGAAAACCACTGTGTCGTCTCCGCCAGCGTGAGGCGCGGCAAGGCGGACGCTCCGGCCGCCAACGACAGGTTCCTGATCCACTTTCGTCGGGTTAGTTGCATCGAATTACCATGCTTGATGACCTTGCACCTCGACGAACAGCGAGTATAGAGATTGACTCGCTGCCATGAACAGGCGGTTGCGTTTACGACCACCGAAGCACAGGTTCGCGCACACTTCTGGTAGTTGGATTCGTCCGATGAGGTCTCCGTCCGGCGCGATGATGTGCACCCCGTCGTATCCGGGTCCGGCCCAGCCGGCGCTGGTCCAGACATTGCCGTCGGTGTCGACTCGCAGGCCATCTGCGAAACCGGCACCCATGTCGTAAAAAACCGCAAGGTTCCGTAGACGATGTCCGTCACCGACATCGAATAACATGATGTTATGCGGGTAATCAGGATCGTCGGTCGCGCCGGTATCCGCAACGTACAAGCGCCGAAAGTCGGGTGAGAAGGCAATGCCGTTGGGTCGTCCAAGCTCCGTCGTCATCGATCTGAGCTCGCCGGTGTCGGGATTCAATCGATAGATGGAGGTGGGCAGCAGCGTCTCTTCGGGCCAACCCTGATAGTAGCCGACGCTACCGTAGCCCGGATCTGTGAACCAGATCGAACCGTCCGGATGGGCGGCTGCATCGTTGGGGCCGTTCAGACGTTTGCCTTCGAAAGAATCGCAGAGCACGGTAATCGACCCATCGTATTCCGTTCTGGTTAGTTGCGTTCGTTCGCACGTTATAAGTCGTCCGGACAGGTCTCTGGTGTTTCCGTTGGAGTTGTTCGATGGTGCTCGATAGACCGAAACAGCGCCGGTGTCCTCGGTCCAGCGCAGCAACCGGTTGTTTGGAATATCGCTCCAGATCAGGTAGCGGCCATCGCCGAACCAGACCGGACCTTCCGCCCAGCGACATCCTGTGTACAGACGCTCGACGGCAGCGTCCATGACCATGTAGCGGGCAAAGCGGGCATCGACCGCTTCGACGCGGGGATCCGGGTAGCGTACTGGATCTGCGGCGGATGCAACCAATCCGGGAGCGCTGAGAGAGCCCGCGATCGCGCCACTCGTTGCTGTGAGGAATGCTCTTCGGTCCATTTCGTTCTCGCCTTGTTTCGGTAACAGGCAGCCAGAAACTGATTGTCAGACGGTACCTATTCGGCCAGGTCCATCAATTCATTGAATCCATAGGGCTGATACGGACCAATCACCAGCTGTTCGAGAATTCCCTTACCCTGGTGCACGGCACCATCGGGTGAGCGGCACTCGGCGTTGCAAATCGCCTGGATATGGAAGTGGCTCGGGTCGGCGGCCGACATCGTTGCCAGGTCATAGGTTTCGAAGCCGGTTTCCAGCTCGCCATGGTAGTGCCCGTGGCTCCACTCGGGGTGTCCATAGCCGATGCCCTTCATGTAGAACGTGCCGGTCGGTTCGAGTTCAATCGTTGTCGGGTTGTCCGTCGTCGACCCGAGGGTAATGAGTGCATGGGCCGCGTGGCGGGTTCCGGGCTGAAAGGTGAGCTTACTGTCGACCTGCACCAGTTCCCGGGATTGTTCCGCGGTGACGATTCGTCCCGAGGTATTCCAGGATTCGCCGGTTGCGCTCGCGTTCAGATGATAGAAGGTGGCGAAGTCTTCAAAATTCAGTGGCGACCAGAGCCAGAAAAACTGCGGGGCTGTGGCGTAGGGATTGGGCTGCGGGTCGCTCATGCCGATGGAGCGAATCCCCCAGGAGCGGTCCCGGGTACCCCACCAGTCTTGCCGAGCGACATCGAAGCGCTGTCCGTCCAGCTCGATCCAGCCCTCGTAGCAGCCATTCTGGGTCAGGCGGGTATAGTCCATGGATGTCATGCTGCCCGTGCGGCGTATGAAGCGGGGCTCCTCGATAGCGGGGAAGCGAGCCTGAAATGTAAGCTCGGCGCTGAGTTTACTCATCCTGTCTGCCACCCGGATTTTGAGTTCCTCGAGGGGTTTCACCACTTCGATTTCGATATTTCCGACCCTGGTATCGAGGCGCTCCATGTGCAGGGTTTTTGAGCCGAAGGTGTTGTGTTGCTTACCATCCAGGATGAAGGAGAATGCAGCGTCCATCACGTTGAGGTGCGGATACACGCCCAATGCGGCGGCAAAGAACAGGTCACCTTGTCTCTGGTAGCCGTTGAAAAAATAACGATCGTAGAAGTTTCGATCCGTTCCCGAGTAGGCGATGGGTTCCGGGGTCTGATGGATGGGATAATCGTCGGCTTTTGTTAACATCGGCCGCTCATCCTCTACATGGTCGGGTCAGCCACAATAGCTTTGGACTGGAAATGCTACAAGCAGATCTGTGATACACCCAACGTATTTTCCCGTTGGATGCTGGCACAAACGAAGGAACTCACGGACTCCGCTTTGACGGCGCGGATCGATGAGGTGCTTGGTGCTGCGCCAGTTGTGAAACCGGCAGATCACCGCGGCGGTGAACTCTCGGATATGTTCGAGCTCACGCTCACAGGAGCGCAGGTGACAGCCATTGGAGCAGCGGTCCGGGCGGCAGTCAGTGCCGGACAAACCACTACGGGCACCCGGGATCGGGGTCTCGGAGGATTCATCGAGGCCTGGTCGGAGTATGCCGAGTACCTCTCCCGACGCGAGCGATAGCTGTGTTTCAAAAGGTGCTCATCGCCAATCGAGGCGCTATCGCGAGGCGCGTGGTGAAAGCCTGTGAGGCGCTGGGGATCTCATCGGTGGCTGTCTATTCCACTCCTGATGGTGGCGCACCCCATCTCGCAGAAGCGAGCGAAACCTATCCGTTGCCGGGCCAGCATGCTTCGGATACCTATCTGAATCAGGCAGCGCTACTTGCCGCCGTGGACGAGACCGGCGCGGACGCCGTGCATCCTGGATATGGTTTTCTTGCGGAGAATGCCGATTTTGCGGATGCGCTCGAAGCCCGGGGAGTTTGCTTCGTCGGTCCGAACTCGAAGTGGCTCAGAGCCATGGGCGACAAGGTGGCGGCGAGAGAATTGGCGGAACGTCATGGTTTCCCGGTATTTGTCGGAAGCCCTCGGCTGGAAGGCCTGGATCAGGCTCGGCAACTGGCGGACGTCATCGGTTATCCGATCATGATCAAACCGTCTGCCGGCGGAGGTGGAATCGGCATACGCATGGTGAACGGCCCCGCTGATCTCGAAGCCGCCATGGGACAAGCCCGGGGGCTGGCTGAACGGAGTTTTGGAGATGGCGGAATTTTCATTGAACGCTGGATCGAACGGGCTCGGCACATCGAGTTTCAGTTGCTTGGTGATGGGGGCGGCCGGGCGCTGCATGTTTTCGAACGTGAGTGTTCGATCCAGCGGCGGCATCAGAAAGTGATCGAAGAGAGTCCGGCCCCCGGCATCGACCGGGATGAGGTGCTGGCGATGGCGGACCAGGCTGCGGCATTCGCTGCGAGGCTCGGATACGACAACGTCGGCACGCTGGAAACGCTGAGAGCCGGACCAGCCGACTACGGTTTCCTGGAAATGAATACCCGCATTCAGGTGGAGCATGGGGTAACGGAGGCAGTCACCGGTCTGGATCTGGTAGCAGTTCAACTTCGCCTGGCGGCGGGCGAACCGCTGCCGCCGCCTCCGTGCCTCGATGGCCATGCGCTGGAAGCACGGGTCTACGCGGAGCATCCCCGGACCCAACTGCCCGCCACGGGCAGGTTGTCGGTATTCCGACCGCCGGATCTGTATGGTGTGAGAGTGGATACCGGCTACCAGGTGGGCCAATGGGTGACGCCGTTCTACGATCCGCTGCTGGCTAAGGTCATCGGTCACGGGACCACCCGGGAGCAGGCAATCGGCCGGGTATTGGTGGGATTGAAGGCGTTCGAAATCCAGGGTGTGCACACCAACATCCCGCTGCTCATCGAAGTCCTTCAAGACGGGGAGTTTCTGTCTGGGCGGTTGGATACGGGTTATCTGACCCGTTTCCTGGTGAAACAAAGCGGGTAGAACATTTTTTTCAGAAGAGAGAGTCTCAATGCAACACGAAGTAGAAACTGAAGTTCAGGGCAGCGTCTGGAAGGTCGAGGCCGCGGCCGGCGATGAGGTGGCTGTGGGTGACGTGCTGGTGATTCTCGAATCCATGAAGATGGAAATCCCCGTCGAGGCGCCGGTTGCGGGCACGGTGGTGGAAATCAGGGTCAAGCCGCAAGATGCTGTTGAAGAAGACGCGATCGTCGCCGTGATCGAGGACAACGGCTGATTGCGCATGGTAACGTTATCAGTTCACCCGACTACCATTCAGCCGTGAGGGGATACCATGTCCGACCTTGTTACGATCGATACCAGAGGGGGGATAGCTGACGTTCGCCTGAACCGGCCTGAGAAATACAACGCGCTGAGCCGCGACATGTTTCAAGCCATCATCGAAGCGGGCGAGCATCTCGCCGAGGCGAAAGATGTCCGAGCTGTGGTGCTGTCCGGTAACGGCAGGGGATTTTGCGCCGGTCTCGATATGGCCAGCTTCCAGGGAATGGCGGAAACGGAAGAAGGCCGGAAAGGCGCTGCCGAGTCGCTGCTGAGCCTCACCGATGGACCCGAGAACACTGCTCAGCGTCCGGCATACATCTGGAAAACGCTCCCCGTGCCTGTGATCGCCGCGATTCATGGCGTCGCCTACGGTGGCGGTTGTCAGATCGCTCTGGGTGCTGATATCCGATTTGCCGCAGTGGATGCGAAGCTGTCCGTTATGGAGATCAAGTGGGGGCTTATTCCGGATATGAGCCTTACCCAGACGCTCCGGGATGTGGTTCCCCTCGATGTCGCGAAAGAGCTGGCGTTCAGCGGGCGCATATTGAGTGGTACCGAAGCCAGGGAGATCGGGCTCGTCACTCATGTGGTAGATGATCCGCTGGCTGCGGCGATGAAGCTGGCCGAGGACATTGCGCAGAAATCGCCGGACGCCGTGCGGGCCTGCAAGCGCCTCTTCGAAGAGAGCTGGCATGCCGATGCGCGCACCGGGCTGGAACTCGAAGCCAGGTTGCAGACGGAACTGATCGGAACACCCAATCAGGTGGAAGCCATCATGGCGAATTTCGAGAAACGCTCGCCGGAATTCAAGGATTGAAGCAGACCGGGTCATGAGCTGGGAAAACGAAGTTCGAGAGCTGGAACGGCGACGCCATCTTGCCAGGCAGCAAGGCGGCGCGGAAGGGATTGCCCGTCAACACGCCAAGGGTCGCTTGACCATTCGGGAGCGGATCGATGCTCTGCTCGATCAGGACTCGTTTCAGGAGCAGGGTAAGGCCACCGCGCTGCCGGACTACGATGACAACGACCAGCTTATTGGCTACGTACCGGCGAACTACGTCGTCGGATTTGGCAAGATCGACCAACGTCGTGTGGTTGTCGGCGGCGAAGATTTCACTCTAAAGGGCGGGTCACCCAATGCGGCGGGCCTGCGTAAGAGTGTCTATGCGGAGCACCTGGCCGTCCGCTACAAGGTGCCGCTGGTGCGCATGCTCGAAGGCGGTGGTGGCAGCGTCAAAGGCTCCCGCCGTAAGGGCGGCACCGTTGGCGAGCCTGTGCATACAGAGCCGCGCTTCAAGATCATTGCCGATGCGATGGGCCAGATACCGGTCGTCTCGGGAGCGATGGGGGCCGTTGCGGGATTTCCTGCAGGGCGACTGGTGGCGTCACACTTCTCGGTCATGACCCGATATACCGCTCAGATTCTCATCGGCGGTCCCGCTCTGGTCGAACGGGCCATAGGTGTACGTCTGAGCAAGGATGAACTGGGCGGTGTGGGTGTTCATGCGCTCAGCGGTGTGGTGGATAACGTTGCCGAAGACGAGCACGACGCGTTCCGCCAGATTCGCCGGTTCTTGAGCTACCTGCCGAGCAATGTCTGGCAGCGGGCTCCACGAGTGTCCTCCAGCGATCCGGTGGAGCGGATGGAACAGGATCTGCTTGACATAGTGCCTCGCGACTCCAATGCCCCTTTCGACATGCGGGCGATCATCGAAATGGTGATGGATGCAG
>QIDL01000288.1 GCA_003228415.1 Gammaproteobacteria bacterium
CTCGATCCGGCGAGTGGTCCGGGGTTGGTTTTTCAGACCCTGCCTGTAGCCTTCGCACAGATGCCGGGTGGGCAGATGGTTGCGATTCTGTTCTTTCTGTTGCTGGCAGTTGGCGCTATTACTTCGATGGTTGGGTTGATCGAACCAGTAGTGTCCTGGCTGGAGGAGCATCGTGGGCTTGCGAGGCATGCGAGCACGCTCACTGCGGTTGGTTCTGTGGCGGTACTCAGCGTATTCAGTATTCTTTCATACAACGTGATTGCCGATTGGCAGGTCTTTGGCAGGGACCTCAACGGTGTGCTCGATTACGTATCCAATCAGGTGTTGCTGCCAGTGGGGGGATTTCTGATTGCCTGGTTTGTGGGCTGGTTTGTCAGTCGCAGCACTTCTGAGGAGGAGCTCGGTATCGCGAGTCCATCCCTTTTCAATCTGTGGCATGTAACGATTCGCTATCTTGTGCCGCCAGCGCTGCTGCTCATCCTGGTCGCTGGCCTGACAGGCTGAGCGGCTCCCATGCCTCAGCCGGGAATTTTCACCGGCAAATTTACAATCCCATGGATGAAGCTCGATTTGAGATAGGTGGGCGTGTCTACCACTTCGATGTTCGGGAATCGTTGCATGATTTCTTCCCAGAGGATTCTGAGCTGCATCTCTCCGAGACGATTGCCCAGACAACGGTGGATACCAAATCCGAACGACAGGTGCTTACGTGCATCTGCACGATCGATAGAAAATTTGTGTGCCTGCTCGAACGCTTCTTCGTCTCGATTGCCCGAGAGATACCACATGACCACCTTGTCATGCTGTTTGATCTTCTGGCCCCTTATCTCGGTATCGACAAGGGCGGTCCGACACATATGCGCGACCGGAGACTGCCAGCGGATAATCTCTGAGACCATGTTGGGGATCAGGCTCTGATCCGCGCGCAGCTTGTCATACTCATGCGGATTTTCGTTCAACGCCAGCACGCCTCCTGAAATCGAGTTCCTGGTGGTGTCGTTGCCGCCGACGATCAGCAATAGAATGTTTCCAAGGTATTCATTGGGGGGCATATCCCTGGTGGAGGCGCCGTGTACGAGCATGGAAATGAGATCGCCTGCCGAGGTTTTTTCGGCCGCCCGCTGCTTCCAGACTTCATCGAAGTACTGCCAGCACTGCCATAGCTCCTGAAATCCCTGTTCTACCGATTCGAAGTATTCCGGATTAGTGAGGTTTTCGACGCAATCGGACCAATAGATGAGTTTATCCCTGTCTTCCTGAGGCACGCCGAAGAGTGTGGCCAGCATACGACCGGTAAGATCTTTGGAGACCAGATCCACCCAGTTGAACGTTTCGTTTCTCGGCAGGCTGTCGAGAATCTCCCCGGCTCGCTGGCGAATCAGTGACTCGTAGTCCGCCAGGTGTCGAGGGGCGAACATGGGGGCGACCACTTTACGCTGCTCGTCATGTTTTGGCGGATCCTCCATGATGAACATGGGGAGGTGGAAGGTTGGATCCGGCTCTTCATCGAGTAACAGTTGACCGCCGAGTCGGATGCCGCCTTTCCTCGAGTCGGAGGAAAATATCTCGTGACTCGAATCCACGTGCCTGATGTCATCGTATCTGGTAATTGACCAGTAAGGCCCGAATTGACTCTCTTCGCAGCGATGCACCGGCGCCTCGGATCTGAGACGCTCGAAATACCCCTGCATGGTATTTGCTTCGAAGAGGCTGGGATGTGCAGGGTTCAGCTTCGATAAGGGAATTGAATGTGGGTCCGCGTCGACGTCGATGGCCCATTCCTGCCAGAGTTCTTCATTCGATCGACTCATCTGCTGCTGAGTTGTTTCCTGTTCGGTATCGTTGGTAGGCATTGGGAAGCTTCTCCTGGCACACTCAAACTCTCGTCAATCCAAGTATAGCCGGTATGATGGAGATACCGGGAAATACAGGTCGTGCGAATGATGAAATTTGAGAGCGACGCAGACTTGCGCCGATTCATTCGACCCTATCGAGTCGAGGATCCAGAGGATTTCTCACTGGCGGACCACGACCCGGGAGATACTCATTCTCTGCCGAAGGGTTTCAAAGCCGACGCCAAGACACTTCTGGCCCAGAGTGTCGAGTGGATGGCAGAGCAGCAGGCTCTGCTCGCAGCTCAGGATCAGTGGGCGCTGCTGCTGATTTTTCAGGGCCGGGACGCGGCAGGCAAGGACAGCACGATTCGGCACGTGATGACTGGCTTGAACCCTCAGGGGTGTCACGTGACGTCATTCAAGCGCCCGCATCATGAAGATCTGGATCACGACTTTCTCTGGCGTTATCACCGACATATCCCGGCCAGGGGAGATATCGGCATTTTCAATCGGTCGCACTACGAGGAGGTATTGATCGTCAGGATTCACCAGCAACTGCTGCGTGCACAGAAGATACCGGAGCAACTAGTGACTGAGCAGATCTGGGAACAACGATTCGAAGACATCAATAATTTCGAACGTTACCTGAGTCGAAACGGGGTGCGAATCGTTAAATTCTATTTGAATATATCCAAGGATGAGCAGAAGAAGCGCTTTCTCAGTCGGCTGGAACATCCGGAAAAGCATTGGAAGTTCTCTGAAGACGACATTGCGGAACGACGCTACTGGGATGAATACAGCACGGTCTACCAGGATATGATCAGTCATACGGCTACCGAACAGGCGCCCTGGTATGTCGTTCCAGCAGACACCAAATGGTATGCGCGATTGCTGGTTGCCTCGGTTGTGGTGAGTACGCTTCAGAGTATGGCGCTCGGATATCCACAGGTGAGCCGCAAGACCATGAAGGATTTCGATCGAGCCCGCAAAGAACTGGAGTCATCCTGAACTTCACTTGCAATCGTTCTGACCGTCGCTTATGCGGTTTGCATCGCGGTCAATATCGAGAAGGGCAAGCCGGTAGATTGGCTGCCTGAAGCTTGTCAGCTTCCGGATATCAGTAGAAGACGACCGCGCAGGTGATGGCGAGTGTGAGTGCACCGCTCAGCACTGCAACGAGCTTTCGATAGCTCTTGTGCAGGTATTGCTGTGCTTTGAAGTTCTGATCGAGGATGGGGATCAGGTGGTTGTATACCTCCACCTTGATCTCGGATCGACGGCGTCTGTCCGATATGGTTCGTGTGGCCGATCGGGCGAGTTGCAGGGCGCAGGATTTACGCTCGAGCTGGAGTTTTTCCTCCGATAGTTGTTTCAGGAACAGGGTTGGCTGAGTGGAATTCGGATAGCCGTCGATTGCACTGGTCTGGCGTTGCATGCTTTGCCGTCTCTCTTTGGTCCCACCCACAGCGTAGCAGGAGGATGCGTGCGCAATCACTGCTGATAAGGTGACCTGGTTCTCAACTCTTGAACTCCTCGGTGGTCAGATTGCTGCGTCGACCAGATTTTCTATGAGTGCGGCGCCCACCCAGGTGAGCGGTGGAATGATCAGGTAGAGTGCCAGGCGTCCCATCACACTGGTATCGAATGGCCATTCCGACATCTGAGTGATCTCGCGGCGATAGATGAGCAAGGGGTTGAGACTCTGGTAGTTCCGGGGTTCGTTTTCTCGAGGATGAGGTAGCCGATTGATCTCGGCTGAGACGCTTTCGAGCTCCGCACGCTTCGCTTCGATCAGTCGCTGGTGTACGGGCCAGATCGGCAGGAAGAACATCAACAGCATAGGGATGCCTGTTGCGATCAAACCAGGGACGAATGCCAGTTGGTTCATGTCGGATCCGTAGATCAGGGCCGGGAATGCTGCCTGGGCGCCGATGATGGCAAGTGTCGAGCTGACTGCGATGCTGGCGAAAGGGGTGAGAGACTTCGGGTTCAATACATTGATCTCCGCCTGTTTTGCGAGGCGGTTGAAAAGCCGGGCGTTGTCGAGCAGCGCCGCGATGACGGTCGTCATCGACACCCAGACCAGCATGGTACTGAGGATCGACATCAGCCCGAACGGGTAGCCAAGCAGCCCAGCGAAATCCAGCGGCGGCCATAGCAACCAGTTGTGGACCAGGCCGGCTGACAGTCCGAGCATCAGGACGAGCGAATTCCAGGTTCGCGGTTTCCGGGATATGCGAGTCTCCCAGGTGGTCAACTGCGCCGTCTCTGATCCCAGGATCGGTACCAGTCCTCGAAACGCCTGTTGAGCACGCTCGGTGATGAAGTGGAAGACGGGAACGATGTAGGCGAGAGTGATGCAGAAGAATATTGCCAAACCCGGGGCTGATTCTCCTTGCTCCGTGTCGCCAGCCAGCCCGCCGGACAATGCAAAGAGGCTGAACAGGACCCCGAATATCAGACTGGCCGTCAACCAGCGACCCCAGCGTCCGGATAGTACCATTCGCAACGGCCAGAGCGGCTTCGTCTGGCTCTCAGACACAGCGTCCACCGTCTACTTCGAGCGCGACGCCGGTGATCATGGAGGCTTCATCGGAGCATAAAAAGCAGGCAGCGCTGGCAATGTCCTGCGGGGTGGAGAATCTCCCCAGGGGAATGGTGCTCAGGAAACGTTCCCGGTTTTCGGGTGTGTCGGCGCCGCCCATGAAGGTGGCGAGCAAAGGTGTTTCACCGGCGACCGGATTCAAGGCGTTGACACGAATGTTGTGAGGGGCCAGTTCCACAGCCATCGACCGTGTCGCAGTGATGACCCAGCCCTTCGTGGCGTTGTACCAGGTGAGACCCGGGCGCGGACTGACCCCGGCTGTGGAGGCAATATTGAGAATGACACCACCTCGCTTTTTCATCATGGGAACGATGAACCGGGCGCTCAGATAGATCGATCTGATATTCACGGCCAGCAAGCGTTCGAATTCGCTTGCCGGCATGTCTTCGAGATTCATCGGGCGGTGGCCAATGCCCGCGTTGTTGATGAGTATGTCTATGGGCTTGTTGATTGTTTCCAGGGCGCGGTTGATGCTCATCTCTGCGCTGACGTCCATTTCACAAAATGTCGCACCGATTGCCTCTGCGTGTTGTTTGCCGGCGTCGACGTCCACGTCCGCAACAATCGTATCGGCACCTTCGGCGCTGAATCGCTCGGCGATTCCAGCGCCAAAACCCGAGGCGCCGCCGGTGACGAGCGCGGTTTTGCCTTTGATCCCTTTCACGTGTTCGTCATTCCTGCCCGGTAATCAGTTCATAGGCCGACAGGGCCATCACTTTTGCGGCGTCCAGCATGTCCTCGATGACCACGTACTCATCGACCTGATGAGCCAGATCGAGGATTCCCGGACCGTAGGCAATGCAATCCTTGAGTAGACCAATCCGAGCAATATGCTTCTGATCGTAAGTCCCTGGTGAGACCACGAATTCAGGAGCTTTGTGTAATACTGTTTCGATCGCGCGAGCAACACTCTGCACCACAGGCGCGTTCTCATCGGTCATGGTCGGGATCACCTCGAAAAGATCCCGTATCTGGTAGTCGAAAGAAGTCCGGCTGGCTTTCAACTCGTCGAGAAGGTCGAAAAGCTCGGCCTTTACTTCATCGATCGACTCTTCGATCAGAAAACGTCGATCGATGATCATGCGGCAGGCATCCGCAACCAGTGGAGCGGGCAGACCGTCGATGTCTTCCGGATGACCGCCGTGTATCGAATTGATATTCAGCGAAGATGCCTTGGCTCCATCTGGAACGACGGGCATGGTGGTGATTTTCTGCCGCAAGCTTGGAAATAATGTGGTCTCGAAGGCTTCCAGCACTGCACCCATGTGACGCACGGCGCAATCGCCAAGAAAAGGCATCGACCCGTGGGCTATGCGGCCGCGAGTCTCGATTTCCGCCCACCACACACCCCGATGACCAAGACAGACTCGATCTTTGTTCAGCGGTTCCGGGATGATCACATGGTCGACCCTGGGCGGACTGAAGTATCCCAGCTCGGACAGGTGAGCGACACCGCCATAGCCCCCGGACTCCTCATCGGCAGTGCCGGAAATTTCCAGATTGCCTTTGAGCTCCGGATAGAGCTCGATCAGTGCCTCAACGGCGATAATTGAGGCTGCAAGTCCGCCTTTCATATCGCAGGTTCCGCGACCATAGATCTGGCCGTCTTCGATCTCGGCAGCAAACGGATCGTGTGACCAGCCGATACCCGGCACCACCACATCGATATGGGAATTGAAGTGGACGGTGGGGCCGGGTTCTATTCCTGACCAGCGGGCAATGACGTTGGCGCGCGGATGAGCGTCTGAATCCCCAATCGCTCCTTCGGCACGGATGTGAGTGACTTCGAATCCGCTCTTTTCAAGACGCTCGCCAATGTAGTGGGTGCAATCTTCGTAGCATTCGCCAGGTGGGTTTATGCTGGGAATGCGGACCAGATCCTGGGTCAGGCCGATCAGATCTTCACGTTTGGCGTCGATGCGATCGAAAAGCGCTTCCAGCGACACGCTCATGGCTGTTTACCAAACACGCTCAAGGCTGTTTACCGAAGACGCTCAAGGCTGCATCGCCGAATAGACGCCCT
>QIDL01000244.1 GCA_003228415.1 Gammaproteobacteria bacterium
GCTGCGGTTGGCGGAGATGAACCCCGAGGTAAGGCCCGCTCTGTTCGGTCCCATGAATCGCACCAGATCACCGGCAGGCGGCTCTACCTTGATGACATCGGCACCCTGGTCCGCCAGCATCATGGTGGCGATCGGTCCGGAAATCATACTGGTGAGATCGACTACACGGACGCCTTTGAGCGGGCCTGTGCTCACGAATCCTCTCCATACGCCGCCAGCGCCGCTTTCTTCGCCCACTTGTAGTCCGCCTTGCCATTGGGTGCCCGCTGCACATGGTCGACAAACAACACATGTTTCGGCAGCTTGAAACCGGCCAGGTGATCCCGGCTGAAATCAATCAACCCGGCTTCATCGCAACTCTCGCCTTCCTGATAGCTCGCAAGGGCCACAACCCGTTCTCCAAAACGCTCATCCGGCACGCCGACGACCAGGCAGTCCGCCACCGCCACGTGTTTCTTGACTGCCTCTTCCACCTCTTCGGGAAAGACCTTTTCACCCGCGGTGTTGATACAGGCACTGCCGCGCCCCAGCAGAGCGATCGTTCCGTCGGCTTCGACCGTGGCATAGTCACCGGGGAAGCTGTAGCGCACACCGTCGATCTCTTTAAAGGTTTCGGCCGATTTTTCCGGGTCTTTATAGTAGCCGAGCGGCACGAAACCACTGGTTGCGAGCTTGCCGATTTCACCCGAGCCCGGCTCCACCGATCGCCCTTCATCCGTGAATACGGCGACGCCCTCGTTGAGCTGGAATTTGGCGGTGCTGGCCGGACTTTCCCGTGTGGTCACCGAACTGCCCATGCCACCTTCCGTCGAACCCATCACATCCGCTAGAATCATATCCCCCACTCGAGACGATCTGCTTCAGTGATGAGAGGTCGTAAGCGCTGCCACGTTTATCCGCAGCATCCAGAGCCGCCAGCATGGGACGGGCAAATGCATCACCGACAATGACCACCTCGGTGACTCCATGTTCCTCCACCAGACCCCAGATCAGGTCCGGATCCAGTCCCAGTTTCGAGGTCAGAACCACCGTGCCGCCGCTGAGCAACGGCGCCATGGCTCCCAGCCACATGCCGGTGCCATGCATCAATGGGCAGGCCGGCAGTGTCACGGGAGGCTCAGTGACCCTGGCGAGGTACGCCGGGTATTCATCGAGAGATGCCGGGGGATCCAACTCTCGAGCCAGGGCTCCGGAGGCGGCAAAGAAGTAGCAGAACTCTCCACCCGGGTACATCACACCCTTGGGCAGGCCAGTGGTGCCCCCGGTATAGAGCATGTAAACGTCTTCCGGGCTGCGCTCGATTCGCGGCATGGGATCGGTACGGCTGATGGCGGATTCGAAGTCGCGCGCTCCCTCGAGCAATGCTTCCGTACGATCGTCAACCTGCAAGAACAATTTCACCTTGGGCAGCCGATCGCGAATTTCCCAGATCCGCATGGCGTAGCAGGCCTGATAGACCACCGCCTCGACATCCGCATTATCCAACAGATAGATGAGTTCATCGGCTTTGTACCGATAGTTGACGTTAATGGGGCATCCCCGAATCTTGAACACACCGAACTGTGTTTCCAGGTACTCACTGCAGTTATGGAGATAGATGCCTACCTTACTATCGGGACCCAGCCCATGATCGGTAAGGGCCTGGGCGATGCGGGCCGAGCGATCCTCGAAGACCTGCCAACTCGTCTCATGACCGTCCGAGATCAGCGCGGTTCGATCGGGATAGCTGTCCGCCACCGCCTCCCAGGCCGATGCAAAATGAAAATCCATGCTGTTTATATCCCCACTCAACCTTCCAGACACTGACAGACATCTAACTTGAGAGGCCGGTCAAGAGCAAGCCCAACCCACGAATCTGCTGTCTGCACTCCAGATCAGGCCAATTCTTGGCGATTTCCACCAACCCGGCCAGCCTCAATCCCTGAAACGCCGCGGATCAGGGCTTTTTCAAGTTGGCACGTAGTTTGAATGGCTACGAGGGCAAGGGAACTTATGCAATGAACTCAAACAGAGAGAAGACAGTGAACACGAATACCATGCATCCGGGCTACGGTCCTACCGTCAACGAAATCCGACTTTCCAGGCTCAGTCATCCGCGCGCCACACTCATGGCCATGGTTCTGCTGGCCGGCGTATTTCTTCTGTTCGGTATGTTCGCCAACGCCACCGAAGTCAGCCACGCTGCTGCACCGAATACCATCGAAGGTGCCGCCATGCTGATCGGCGACTGGGTATCTGGATGCCTCGAAGCGAGCACCGGTTAAGGACATTTCGTGGCCAACAACATGCTGAACAAATTAAAGCGCCGGGTAACCCTGGACAAAAAGGCAGGTTGGATCGCCGGTGTTTGCGCTGGCATCGCGAACTATCTCGATACCGATCCAGCCTTCGTGCGGGTAGCCACCCTCATCACGGCGCTGTTTCTACCGAAACTGACCGTCGCCGCCTATCTGCTTGCCTGGGTGCTGGTGGACGAGGGTCCATCAGAGTAACCACCTGCGGTTCACGACGGTTGATGGCGGGTATCGACTCTGCCGTCAACAACGAACCAGGCAGCCACCGCCTCTCGGGACTTCATCCGGAAGATCTTCCGATAGTTCGCGAAAAGCGACCGCCAGCTCACCAATGCGAGTGAAGAAACGCTCTCTTTGCTTGTCGTCGAAATCGTTGATGAGCCAGGCGGTCACGTCTCGAGCCAACTTTTTGTTCGAGTCGAAGACCGCCGCCAGCTCCTCTCCGTAGTAAGACTCACGCTGAGCCAGCAACTCGAGAAATTCTCCAGCAAAAACTTCCGGGTTACCGCGCTTTTCGTGCAACAGCGCCAGCAGGTCGCCCTGCCAGCGACGCCGATAATCGGCCCAGAGGTCGAACTGAGGCACGTAGCGAACCGATTGCGCGGCCAGGTAACCTTTCTGGTCTTTCGTCAAACGACCGCTGAAGCGGCTCAGGGTATCTGAGTAGCCTTGCCACCAGGACTCCTGAATATCCTCCAGCGGTTGGTCGTGTTCGTCTTCGCTGAGCTCCGCGTTGTCATCGGCCAGGCGCAACGGCAGTTTCTCAACCTGCTCATCGGAAAGCGACAACAGCATTTCCGTGACCATGTTTATGGATCTGGCTTCGAAGTGGTCCCACCAGGAAAACAATGAATCCATCACGCCCTGGACGTCCTCCGGTTCCGCGCCATCCCCCAGCACCGTCTCCAGAGATTCCAGATAGCTCGCGTAGCGCGGTAGCTCTTCGCTGCGATGCCAGTACATGATCGCGCCGAACTCTTCATCAAAATAGTCACGTTGCGCGGCGTCCATATCGATGTAGTCACTCACCGACCAGCGCGCAAAGCGGTCGGCGTTGTTGTACATGAATTTGACACTACAGCCGCTGGCGAATACCACCACGCAGCACAGCGCCAACAGAGACCGTCCAGATGGGGTCATTGCCCTTGCACTCCTCAAGCAGACAAAAAGTTGATCATCCATCGACCGACCAGGTCCCCATCGACGGAACCCGACAGAGATTCCATACCGGCCTGGAACGTCGACTCACCGAGGATCTCACGCCGCATCTCCATCAGCGATCGCGAATATCCTTTGACGAATTCAGGGTGACCTTGCAAGGTCATGATCTGATCATCGATGACAAAGCCTGCGATGGGACAGAGTGGGCTGGTGGCAATCAGGCGTGCACCCTCCGGGAGAACGCTAACCTGATCCTTATGGCTGGACAGCAGCTTCAGCCGGTCCTGGTGGGGAATCATCCAGGGCTGCTGCGCAACCAGACGGATTTCCTGGACCCCTACCCCCCATCCAGCATCGGCTGGTCGTGCTTCACCGCCGAAAAAATGGGCAACCAATTGATGACCGAAGCAGATGCCGACAATTTTTCTCTCTGCGGCGATGACCTCCCGCAGAAAGGCAACCAATGGCTCTATCCATGGCTCGTCGTCGTAGACACCATGACGGCTACCGGTAATCACATAGCCGCTACAGGCATCCGCTGCTGGAAATTGCCGTTGTCTGGCATCGTAGTCGTGCAGGGACAGCGACCGTGTCGGCAAACAGGCCTCGGCCGCCGTCTCGAGCAGGCGCCGGAACATGTCGGGATAATCACCAAAATCACTCTGGAATTGAGGCAATACCTGGTCCGTTCGCAGGATTCCGACTCGCAACGTGGCTTCAGATGATTTCAAAGTACCTTTCCAGTTGCCAGCTGTCGAGGTTCCGCTCGCGCTCCCGACACTCCCAGATTCGCGTCATGGCAAAGTGATCGACGAACGCTTCTCCGAAATACTCACGCGCCACACCCGATTCGGCGAACCGTTCCGTCGCGGCCCGTAGCCCGGTGGGAAATCCCAACGCTTCCGGGAGGTCGTCTTCCACATCGTAAGCATTGCCGACAACCGGATCCATCGGTTCGAATTCATGCTCTATGCCCGCAAGCATCGCCGCATTCACCGCCGCCGCAACGAGATACGGATTCGCATCCGCCCCTCCAACCCGACATTCGATACGCTGCCCGTTCGCGCCCGGAATCACCCGCAGCGCGGTGGTGCGATTCTCGAATCCCCAGGTGGACGCAGTCGGCGCCCAGGCACCTTTCACCAGACGGGTATAGGAATTGATGGTCGGCGCCAACAGCACTAGCAACTCCGGCAGGAATTGCTGCAAGCCCGCCACGGCTCGCCTCTGCAGTTCCGACATGCCATAGGGGGCGTGACCGTCGTGGAACACGTTGCGACCTGCTTCATCCACCAGACTCACATGGAAGTGGCCACTCTGGCCCGGATAATCCATGGACCATTTGGCCATGAAAGTCGCCATGCATTCCTGGCGTTGGAAGAATACCTTGGCAAACGTCTTGAAAAGATTTGCCCGATCGGCCGAATCAACCCCTTCGGATACTTTCATCGCGGCCTCCCAGACACCGGGTCCCGTTTCACAGTGCAGAGCCTCGAGGTCGCAATCGAGCGCTTCGCAGAGATTCATCAATCCGGTAAAGCGATCGGCTTCGCTGGCGGAGCGCAGCACCGAGTAGCCGAAGTTCCCCGGGGTGAGCGGAGTCAGATCACGATAACCCTTTTCGCGCACGCTCAAGGGGGTCTCTCGAAAGACGAAAAACTCATATTCGAATCCCGAGCGTACGGTCAGTCCACGTTTGGCGAAACTCTCCACCACACTCTTCAACCGGGTACGCGGACACAGAGGATGATCCGCTTCATCGGTGCCCAGAAACTCTCCGAGATAAAAGGCGCATCCCTCGTCTGCCAACCAGCGCTCGGTCTCCGTCAACAGTCGATAACGCGCATCGGGAAAGCCGGTATGCCAGCCTGTGTAATCGCCCTGATCGTAGAGCCGATCCTCCACATCCCAGCCGAATACGCAATCGCAGAACCCGCCACCCGAACGCATCAGACTCTCGAACTTGTCGAGACTCACGTATTTGCCTCGCAGCACGCCATCTATGTCCGTCAAGCCCAACTTGATCCGTGTCGCCCCGCGTTCCGTGTACTGCGCCAGCTTCTGTTCGAGCAGGCCCATCGACTTGCCTGTCGACTCGCCCGTTGATTCCGTCATGCCTCCTCTCCCCTTCATCAGAACGTCGATATCGAGAGTACCCGATGGCGCATCGGCTGTGGATAACTCTCTGGATAACTCGTTGAGCGAATCCCCTCCAGCCCGGCAATCTCAGGCCTCCAGGAAATGAGCCACCAATCCCAAGTACTGGTTTTATAGCTTCTAATTCAATGGGTTATGAGGCTGACATTAGCGGCCACATGAGCGATCGCTGCCATCTTGTCGGTTTCCCTGACGAAACTTCGAGATTGTGTATAAAACCGGATCAATGATCCTGGTCCTCCGGCAGAGCAATGGCGACCTCCGGTGTCGTCAGAGGCGAAATTTCCGTGAAAATCGCCTCGTCGAGCCGGACATCATGTCGCGGGAAACCCTTCTGATCCTGGTAAGGCGTCTCCGCCTCCGTCGGCAATGGCAGAGGGGCTCCTTCGATTCCCTGCATCTGAGACCCCCCGGGAACCGCTTCGGCAGCCAGGACCGTCATCGAGCCGAGCGACGCCGCCACCCAGATGATCGAACTCAAACTAGCGTGCATAACGAAGCGAGAAGAATATCTGCGAACCTTCATCGTTCAGACCTCCTGTGCCTTTGGCGGTGATGGGAAACGCCCAGCTCAAGCGACTCATAAAGTATCTGCTCAACCGCGCATCCCAGGACATACCCAGGTTCGCGACATGAGCCCAACCAGGCGTCAAGCTGTTGCGGTCTTTGCCATAACCAACATCTGCAAACCAGGACAGTTCACCAAGCGCTAACGGAGTACGCAGATCCACCCGCATGATCATGCCCTGGTCGGCCAGATAAACGTCCCGTTCGAATCCTCTGGCACCGGTAACTCCACCGAGCGCAAGGCGTCGGGTACTCGGCAGCTGCATACTGCTGAGCTGGCCGTTGAATTCCAGCGAGATCTTCTGTCGGCCGGGCAGCAGCGGAAGATCGAATGGGTGCCAGCCAAACAGGCGAACACCCATATCCCAGAAACCGCTATCCTGACCAGCGAACGTGTCTCCGCCGATCCGACCTGCATCGGCATAGATCTTGAAATCCGCAGCAATGTGGGAGCTATCCCACACACGCCGCGTATTCAGCGCGGCCGACAGCATGCCGACCCGTTGGTCGATTTTCTGTTCCGTCGTCTGCCAGTCGAGCTTGTGGTAGGCCACACCCAATTCATAGGAGAGCCCTGCCTGGCGATCTCGAAAAACGAATTTTTCCATTCGCCCATCGAGCAACCAGCCATCCCCATCGATGTCACCGGTACTGAAGTCGGTTCGGGTAAGGCGGCCGCTAAGCTGAGCCCTTCCGGCGACAGGGGTAGCGTATTCGGCAACTCCATACAGCTGATTTGACGGATCGACCGCGGCGATCAGCCCCAGTCGGATGATGTCGCCGCGGCCGCTTGGGTTGACCACATCAGCACCCAGTACCAGGCGCCGCTTACCGGTGGAGTTATCTCCGTAGTTGTCAATGCCCACATCGGCATGCCAGGTACGTCGTTCAGATACCTCCAGATTGAGGCGTGTTTCTCCCACCTCGGCACCCGGCTCGAAGTTGGCCTGGGCGGTAAATCCCGGCGATTGATTCAATGCATAGAGTCGCGTGCTGATCGCCTTGAATGTGATTGGTTCGTCCACCAGGTCCCGGAACCGCGCTGCGAATCCAGCG